>JALWON010000372.1 GCA_027083475.1 Sulfurimonas sp. | reverse complement strand
GAACTGGTGCTGCACCTGTTGTTGCACAGATAGCAAAAGAAGTTGGTGCACTCACTATCTCTATTGTCACAAAACCCTTCAAATTTGAAGGGAAAAAACGTTTAAAATTAGCAGAAGCAGGACTTGCTGAACTCAAAAAAGAGAGTGATTCTATTGTTGTTATTCCAAATGACAAGCTCCTCTCTATTATTGATAGAAAACTAGGCTTAAAAGATAGCTTTAAAATTGTCGATAGTGTTTTAGCACAGGCTGTTAGTGGAACATCTGGAGTCATTCTCTCTAATGGTGAGAATGACATTAACCTTGACTTTGCCGATTTACAAACAGTTATGAGTCATAAAGGGATGGCACTTATGGGTGTTGGTGAGCATGAAGGTGAAAATGCAGCATACGAGGCTATTAAAACAGCGATAGAATCACCACTCTTAGACAATATGTCAATTAATGGTGCTTTAGGTGTTCTTGTACACTTTAAAATGCACCCTACTTTCTCTATGATTGAACTTGCAGATGCTATGGATGTTGTGCATGAGAGTGCACATGATGATGCAGAGGTTATCTGGGGAACATCTACCGATGAGAGTATTCCAGAAAATTACATTAAAATCACCATTGTCGCTACTGGATTTGAAAAAGATTTAAGTAATGACCCTGAGTTTGTTCCACAAACACCAGCAACCGCACCGCGTGCTGTTGTACGTCCTCGCCTTGTAGTAGGCGGCGATATGGACAGTGATTACCTCGACATCCCTGCATATATGAGACAGCAACAAGATTAAGTTTGTCTCACTTTACAAAACTCATGAAGGCCAAAACACTCCTTGGTCTTCGCGAAACTTCTTCCCTACAAGAAATCAAAACAAAATACAAAAAACTTATGAAAAAATGGCATCCAGACAAACATCCTGATGATGTTGAAAAAGCCAACAAAATGAGTGCCCAAATCAACGAAGCCTATACAGTTGTTTTAGAGTACTGCAACAATTATGAATATGCTTTTGATGAAGAGAGTATTAAAAAAAGTACCTACTCACCCTCTGAGTGGTGGCATGATAAATTTGGAGGAAGATAGACGTTTAATCTATCTTTAAAAGCATTAAGCGGCGAATAAAAAGCACAAGCAATGCGATGGCAAGGAGTTTGAAATCTAACTCTGCCGCTAAGTGAATGTTGAGAAATGTATCACTCAGAGTGGCTTCTCTTCCTAATGCCTGCATAGAGAGAATTTTTGGTGCATACACAACACTAAACATCAATGAGGCAAAAAGGACTAAAGAGGATGCAACAATGATAATAGTATCTCTCTTTGCTGTTTTATAGGCTATGGCTTCATAAACAAGAACATAAACCGCAACAACATAGAGCCAGTAACTAAAGCGATGAAAAATCTCAGCCATCACAATACCTGCATTGTATTTATCAATTAAAATATTGACGGGTAAACTATCGGTATGAAACACTACAGGTGCGACTAAAGCACCTAAAACTATTACACCACCAAACGAAGCTGCTAATGTTAATAAATAACCAAAATCTAAATATATATTTCTTTTCAATGCTCAACCTCTAATGTAAAACCTCTATCAAAATCACTATAATCTTTATAAAAAGACAATGATTTATAATTATGCTCTTTTAAGTAGTGTGTAATTTTATCTTTTTGGTCATAACCCATCTCACAAGTAAAATAATTAATTTTTCTACTTAAGACTATATCAAGTAGTTTTTTAATAATTTCATCGCCTACTACACCACCAAAAAGGGCATTTTGTGGTTCATAGGAAAGGTTCGATTCCAAGTCCACACCCTCTTCAATATAGGGAGGGTTTGAGACCAAATAATCACACTGCTCCTCTACACAATCAAGCAAAGAGCCTAAACGCAACTCTATTCTATCCTCGAGATGGAATTTTGCTCTATTTTTTGCAGCAACATCAAGTGCTGCTTGAGAAATATCTGTTGCTATGAACTTTGCATTTTTAAAATGTTGTGCAAGTACTATAGAGATAATGCCACTGCCAACACCCACTTCTACAAATGTCATAGAAGCCATGGTATCTTTCACATTTTTCAAAACTGTATCAATCAACAGTTCTGTCTCAGGGCGCGGTATCAAAGCACCCCTATCGATGTAAAACTCTTGTGAATAAAAACTCACATGCTTTGTAATGTACTCTAGTGGTTCATTTTGTGCTCGTCTGGCTACAAGCTCCATCAGTGTATCATACTCTCTCACCCTGCTCTCTTGATGAGTAATCAACCACAATTCATCCACATTAAGATGGTGCATCACAAGCAGTTGTGCTTCTCGTGATGCCCTTGGAATTTTGTTTTGTAAAGTTTTCGTTATTGTTTGTAAAACCTCTTTAACTACAGAACTGCTTCGCATTTTCCCTCTAAAGCACTTTTATCACCCTCTCCTACAGCCACACCTAACTCTTTTAAGCGTTCTAGCACAGGAGGGTGTGTATAGTGAAAAAATATATAAATTGGATGTGAAAGTGGAAAACTTTTATTTTCAGTGACTAACTTTTGTAAGGCATTTGCAAGCTCTATCCCCCCTGCTTCACCACCAAGTTCACTGCCCATTCTATCAGCTGCATATTCATTACGACGACTTACTATTCCCATAATAGGCATCATAATAAAGCCTAACACAGGCATAAATAACATGAGTAAAATCATAATGACATAAGGCTCTTGACTTAAACCAAGTTCCATATATAATGATTCAGGAAGATTGCCAAAGAGTGCAAACATCACAAACAGCATAGCACCAACTAAAGCAATATTTTTATAAATATCACCATGTGCAAAATGTCCTAATTCATGTCCTAAAACAGCCAACAACTCTTTTGTTGTTAATTTTTCTAAAAGTGTATCAAAGAGTACAACCCGTTTTGCTTTTCCAAAACCACCAAAATATGCATTGAGTCTCGCATCGCGTTTACTGGCATCACTTACAAAAACACCGCTGCTGACAAAACCGGTTTTATCCATGAGTCTTTGTATCTCACTATCAAGTGCTCTGTCTTCTAAGGGTGTTAATGTATCAAAAAACATCGCGCGAAATGCAGGATAAAGCATATTGATTGCTATCACAACACTAAAAATAAAAACGAAACTCCAAAGCCACCATAACTCAAAAGTTGTAATGATTTCATAAATTCCCCAAACTACGAAAC
>JALWON010000371.1 GCA_027083475.1 Sulfurimonas sp. | reverse complement strand
GGAGTCAAAACTGACCTGCTCAATGAGTACTTCGCACAAAAAGTCATCATTACAACAGGTACTTTTTTAAAGGGTGTCATTCATGTGGGTGAGATTCAGCATAGTGCTGGGCGCTATGGGGAGCAGACAAGTATTAACCTCAGCGATTCACTTCGTAATGATTGTAAGCTTGAGATGGCTCGCCTCAAAACAGGAACATGTGCACGAATTGATGCAACAACCATTGATTTTTCTGTGATGGAAGCGCAAGATGGCGATGCCAACCCAAGCCCTTTTAGTTTTAGAACCGACAGAGAAGCCTTTGTAAAAAACAAAAAACAGCTCCCTTGTTTTATCGCCTACACCAACCAAAAAACACACGATATTATAGAGGGCAACTTCTACAGAGCCCCACTTTTTACAGGACAAATCGAAGGCAAAAGCCCGCGTTACTGCCCAAGTATAGAAGATAAAGTGAGCAAGTTTGCAGACAAAGAGAGACACCATCTCTTTTTAGAGCCACAAACTGCCGATGCTACTGAGTACTACATTAACGGTATGAGTACCTCCATGCCGCCAGAAGTCCAACGCGATATGATTCACTCTGTTGCAGGTATGGAAAACGCAAAGATTGTACGTTATGGCTATGCTATAGAGTATGATTTTGTGGATCCTCGTGAACTCAAACACTCGCTTGAGACAAAAAAAATTGCAGGACTCTACCTCGCGGGGCAAATTAACGGAACAACAGGCTATGAAGAGGCAGCCGCACAGGGTCTCATGGCAGGAATAAACGCAGGACTCAGTGTGCAAGGAAAAGAGCCACTCATTTTAGGACGTGATGAAGCGTACATTGGTGTTTTGATAGATGATTTAGTAACGAAAGGAACAAATGAGCCTTACAGAATGTTTACTTCACGAGCAGAGTACCGACTCCTTTTACGCGAAGAATCAGCTGATACACGTCTCTCTATGTATGGGCATGAGTTAGGGCTTATTGATGATAGTGTCTACGCAAAAACGCAGGAAAAAGCGCAACAGATTCGCTACGGGGCACAACTGCTTGAAGAGACGAAATTCACCCCAAACAAAGAGTTCAATGCCCTCTTAGCCTCTATGGATGAACAACCCCTCAAAGATGTCTCCACTGCCCAACAACTCGTTGCACGGAAGAGTTTTGATGTAGCAAAAATGCTCAAACTTGTCCCTGAACTCGAAAAATTCTCTCCTTACATCCAAGAAGAGATTTTAGTAGAGGGCAAATATGCTCGCTACATTGACAAGCAGAGTGAAGAGATACAGCGCATGAAAAAGTACCTCAAAATCAAAATTCCAGAAGGCTTTGACTTCACCAAGGTAAGCGGACTCAGCAAAGAGGTACAAGAAAAACTCGCAAGCTTCACCCCGCCAACACTCCAAGCAGCCATGAACATCAGTGGAATTACCCCTGCGGCTATTGAAATTTTGCATATTTATATAAAGATGGCTGCAAGATCCAATAAAGTGTGAGAATGTTCATTAAAGTATGCGAATGGCTACAATAAAGTTTGAGAATTAGATAGCAAGATGAAGAAATCAACAAGTATCATTCCTGAGTTTATGGCAAAGAATAAAGATGATACTTTTATGTTTTTAATGCCGCTTCGTTTAAAAATTGACTACGAAGATTACGGAAACTCTATGTTTAAAGTAGCTGTTAAAAATATTACAAAAAATAAATTTTTTGATGTGCACCTCTCTCCTGAACTCTTCTTTACAAAGTTTCGATTTCATCAGCCATATAAAAATGGTAAACAAGACAAAAAAAGCAAGAGCAATCTGCTAATAACTAAAAAACAAATTGAACTTTCCCAGCATCAGATAATAGACAAAGATATAATTCTCGATAAATTGATAGATGAAGACAAAATTGTTGAGCTTTTGGGCTGGAAAAGAGCCTATTTGAATGATGCCAGAAAAACATCATGTTTTAAAATTGACAATAGATTTGAGATAGTAATTATTCCTCATTATGCGGTTGCAATTTATTACTATTATAGAACAACCGTTATGCGTGAAGCAGCACTTAGATGTAAGTTGGACGACTTATATATTGCAGTGCATAATGATGGTGTTCAAGCTTCAATAACCATTCCAAAATATATCACCAAAGAAGAAGCACCTTTTATCTGTCGTTTTGCTACAATCGAGCATGCCACACGAATGTTTGAAAGGATAGGAAACTTTATAAATGTTTATATTGATTATACGCAAAAAAAACTTCAAGATCACCAAACGATATGCCAATTAAAGCGAAACTGCCTGTCGATGAGGATTTTTCTTTAAAAGCAAAAGTGCATGAGTTTTGGAGTAGTGGTAAGAGAATTATTTATGTGCATGAAATTTTAGATGATAACTCTGATATCGGATTTAAAAAATTACAAGTGCTAAGAGAAAGCAATGCAGGTTCTCTAAATATAGACGAGTTTGAAAATCTTCCAACCGTAAAAAAAGAGATACCGGGAGTGACAACAGAAGTCTTGAAAGCTGAGGGTGCAAGCAAGAAAAAGCAACATAGAACCGTTAGCTCAAAAAGAAAATCTTGTAGTAGTCTTGATGGCATTGAAATTACAGAAGATACTGTAGCGAGTGAAGATATTCCACATGTCTTGAAAATATATCAAGAAGAGATGGCGAACGAAGTTGTCGATCAAAGCTTAACAGAGTCATCGAAAAATATAGAGAAAAAGATTCGTAAAACACGCATATCCAATGAGTATGAAAAAAAAGAAAAGGAGAAAAAAGAGTACACCCATAACTTTGATGAATTTTCTCAATATATAAGTTTTTTGGCTACTCAAAAGAGCATAAAAAATCTTATAGTTCACGGTAATCAAAAAATGGGACAGGTCATAGATATAACAACCGATAGAGCATATGCCAGATGCAGTATCGCAGGTAGAGAAAGACAGTATATAACGGCAACATTTCAATATGGCAGTGTATATGTTGGTCTTTTGGAACTTGAAAATGCTTCAGGGAGTGCTGCAAGTACTTGGGTTATTTCATCAAGAAAACCTGTAAATCAAATGATTTTTGATAGATTTTTGCAACATTATGTTGATGAGCAACTGAATATTAATGAGATAAAAGATTTATATAAAGAGAATAGTGAATTGAGGTTTGCTACTAAAAATCATGAGAGGAACGAGATACTTAGTAAGGAAAATTTGGCTCGGT
>JALWON010000370.1 GCA_027083475.1 Sulfurimonas sp. | reverse complement strand
CTTTTTAATCTTCCTGTAGGGCACTTTATAGAGAGCTTTACTCTTCGTTAGATAACCTTTACCATAGCTACGGCTATGCTAAAGAACATCTGCCTTGATTAAAACTCTCTATAAAGTGCTGAGGCATATCTAGATTATGAAAGAAGTCTAATAATTTCAAAGGTAATATTTATGAAAAAAATCATTCCTCTCTCTTTTCTTACATTTGCATCTCTTTATGGAACAGAACTCCAACTTGCACCCATCGGGGTAGAATCAACACTTATCACAGAAGTCGCACAAAATGCACAAACTTCAGCCGATACAGCCGATGCCCTGAGTAAAGATCTTACAAGTATTGATATGGTGCGCCGTAGTGGCATTGCTAATGATGTCCTCATTCGTGGGCAAAAACGCGATAATATTAGCATAGATATTGATGGGGCAAAGGTTTGCGGGGCATGCCCAAACAGAATGGATCCTCCTATTTCTCATGTTGTCTCCAATCAAATCAGTTCTATAGAAGTCATAGAAGGCCCTTATGATGTTGAGAACTTTGGTGTGCTCAGTGGTGGACTCAAAATCAAAACAAAAAAACCGACAAAAAAGATGCAAGGGCAAATTAATGTTGGTTTTGGTACATGGAACTATAAAAAATTCGGTATTACAGGAAGTGGAGGAAATGATTTCATTCGTATGCTTGTTACTGCTTCTAGCGAATCAAGTGACCAATACAAAGATGGCAATGGCAATACGCTTGCACAACAAATCGGCAACTATATTACGCAACATCCTGCTTTAGCAACGCAAGCCTACCAAACACAGTACCACGATATGCAAGCCTATAAGAAAAAAAGTGTGCAAGCAAAAGCTTTTGTCACCACAGCACACAACCAAGAACTGCGTTTGAGTGTTACAGCAAACAGAAGCGACAATGTGCTCTATGCAAACACCACTATGGATGCCCTCTATGATGATTCAAATATCTATAGTATTGCTTATAATATAAACAATTTGAGTGATGTGTACAAAAATCTCAATCTTGAGTACTACTACTCTGATGTCAAACACCCAATGTCCACAAAATTTAGACAATCAGGGGCTATAAACTATGTCACAAGTGAACTCACAACAACAATGCAGGGCTTTAAACTCAAAAATAGTTTTGAATTGCAAGATTATAAACTTTTACTTGGGCTTGATACCAGCAGAAGAACTTGGGATGGAAAATACTACAAAACAAATGTTGCAAGTGGTGCAGAGTCACAACTTCCACCAAGTGGTTCTTCTAAAAGTATTGACAATACCATCACAAAAAACAGTGCCATTTTTGCAAAAATGAGTAAATCTTACCATCATCTCAACTTTACTCTTGGCTCCAGATATGACCATACAAAAATTACAAATGATACCTATCAGGAAAATAGTTACAATGCTTTCAGTGCCAATCTGATGACAACGTATCACTTCAATACAGACAATAAAATCTTTTTTGGCTTTGGGCAAGCTGCACGTGTTCCTGATGCAAGAGAACTCTACTTTAACAAACTCGTAGCAGGCACACCCCCTACACTTCGTCTTATAGGAAATCCAAACCTCAAACAGACAAAAAATCGCGAAATTGATCTTGGACTTACATCAGAAAGTGATGATTTTACACTCAAAATCAAAACTTTTTACTCAAAACTCAAAGATTATATCTATACAAATACAAGTACACAAAAATTTGTCAATGTAGATGCAACTGTGTATGGAGTAGAACTCAGTGGCTCTTACTATGCGACAGACGATATAAGCATTGACACAGGCATCTCTTACAAAAGAGGAAAAAAAGAGAATGCACTTGCAGGTCAAACCGATAAAGACTTAGCAGACATGGCACCCCTCAGAGCTAAAATTGCTCTCAATTACGAGTATGCCAACAACTCCCTTGCCTCACTCGATATGCAAGCAAGTAAACGATGGAATACAATAGACTCAGATAATGGCGAACAAGTCATAGCAGGCTGGGCAGTTTTGAATGCAAAAATAAAACATGCTCTCAATAAACAATTTGATTTTACAGTAGGAATTAACAACATTCTCAACAAAACATACACACAAAGTAACTCCTATGCAGACTTAACCCTTGTCAGTGACAATACACAAACAATGCTCCTTAATGAACCAGGTCGTTACTTTTATACTAACTTGGACTTTAAGTTTTAACTCTATTAGTGTATACTTTTTATATCTGTAGGCTTCGGCCTGCTTTTCATTGATTAGCTAGTAAAGGAGATGGTGTAAAATATACCTCAAATAATGACTTATGAAAAGCTAAATAACCTCAAAACACATCACCATACTTTACAACTTTTAAACAGTAACAATTTTGCCTTTACGCTCTCATTTTTCTATCTTGCATTTATAAAAAATGGCAAGATTACACTGCTGCACTCAGAGATACTCTCTCACCTTGATGACTATCTCTTCAACCTTAATCAAATATATACAGATGCTTTTCCAAGAGAGGCTAAAGAGTATCTTGATGAATTTGTGAGTGAGAAGAGTGGTTACTTAAGAAAATACCATGAGAGTGCTGATGAGGCTCTTTATGAGCTCACACCCTACACACAAAAGGCTCTGGAGTTTATAGAGTCTCTGGAGAAGAAGGAGTTTGTGGGGAGTCGTAGCAAATTTAATATTATTTTTGAGCTGCTTGAGGAGTTGGAGTTTGAGACCACGATGAGTGATGAGGAGAGGATAGCAGAGCTTGAAGCAAAGCAGAGAGCCATTGGCGAAGAGATAGATGCCATCAAAAACAAACGCGATATCCGTTTTGATAGCTCTCGCATCAAAGAGCACTATATGCAGATAGAGGAGATGGTGCGAAAACTCAAGTATGACTTTAGTGAGATAGAGTACAACTTCCGCGCTCTCAACGCTACGGCTATGGAGAAGATAGCACTTGGGGGTGAAGCGAAGGGCTCTGTACTTGACTCTATTTTCGAGATAGAAGATAGCATACGGGAGAGTGATCAGGGTAAGAGTTTCTTTGCGTTTTGGCAACTGCTCAGTGATGTTGAGCGGAGTGATAAGCTCTCAGAACTTATAGAGAATCTCTATAAGTGCCTAGCCAAAATTAATGTCATATTTTGAACCGAAGAAATTAAGCATATTTTGTATGTGCTTGTAAAAGTCATCAAACGAATCTAAAACATTTAAATCCATCCAAGTATATTTCATT
>JALWON010000369.1 GCA_027083475.1 Sulfurimonas sp. | reverse complement strand
GGTATTCGTTTGAGTCTTTCACGATTTACTACGGATGAAGAGATTGATTATACTATCAACCACTTCAAAGAAGCTGTAGCAAGACTACGTGCAATCTCAAGTTCATTTGCAAAACAAGCACCAACACCAGGTGGTGAAGTTCAGGAATGTGAACTTCACTAACCACTAGGGCACTAAAGCTAGCTTCTACGAAGCAGAAAAAATGCACAAGTGCATTGGGCTTTCCGCCGAGGAAAACCTAGTGTTAACGCAGGTAGCGGAATTACTTCCGATACCGTACAAAATGATAGGAAAGAGGTTTCCTTCATTTTATGAAATAAAATTAAGGAGAAATATTATGGCTAAAGCTGATATGCTTGGAGAATCTTTATGGGATGCATATTCTAATAAAGTAACAACTCTTATGAATAATCCTCAACACCAAGGGGAACTCTTTCAAGGGGAAGTTGAAAAACGTGGTCACAAACTGATTGTGGCTGATTTTGGTGCAGAGTCTTGTGGAGATGCTGTGCGTTTATACTGGGAGATTGATCCAGAGACAGATATTATTGTTGATTCAAAATTCAAATCATTTGGTTGTGGAACTGCTATTGCATCGAGTGATGTTATGACGGAACTTTGTATCGGAAAAACAGTAAAAGAGGCTGTTAAAATCACAAACATCGATGTGGAGTTAGCGCTTCGTGATGACCCTGAAACACCTGCTGTTCCACCTCAAAAAATGCACTGTTCTGTTATGGCTTATGATGTTATCAAAAAAGCTGCTGGACTTTACATGGGTGTCGATGCTGAGAGTTTTGAAGAAGAAATCATCGTTTGTGAGTGTGCACGTGTAAGCCTTGGAACACTGCAAGAAGTGATTAAACTCAATGACCTCAAAACTGTTGAAGAGATTACAGACTACACAAAAGCAGGTGGTTTTTGTAAATCATGTATCAAACCAGGTGGACATGAAGCACGTGAATACTACCTTGTAGATATTTTAGCAGACACTCGCAGAGAGATGGATGAAGAGAAGATGAAAGCTGCTGCAGATGCAAGTGCTGCTGGTGCAGGTAACTTTGAAGAGATGACTTTAGTACAACAAATCAAAGCTGTAGATGCTATCATTGATGAGAGTGTCAGACAATTTCTTATCATGGATGGGGGCAATATGGAAATCATCGACATTAAGAAAAATGATGGTTACATTGACATCTACATTCGCTACCTCGGTGCATGTGATGGTTGTGCAAGTTCTTCTACTGGTACACTCTATGCGATTGAGTCAACACTCAAAGAGAAACTCTCAAGTAACATTCGAGTCCTTCCTATATAAATTCTGAATTTTTCAGAATTTATACCCCTTTTTTTAGTGCAAGTAATACAAAAGTGTACTAAAAAATTTCTCACTATCTATGGGTTTTGAAAGATAATTATTCATCCCTAATACTTTTGCTTTTGCAATATCCTCTTTATCAATATTTGCACTCAGCCCTAAGATAGGTATCTCCTGATTTGATTTTCGAATCATTTCTGTCGCTTCAAAACCATTCATAACTGGCATTTGTAAATCCATCAAAACCAAACTATAATATGATTCATTTTCATGGGAATGGAAAAGGTTTAATGCCTCGAGTCCATTGTTTGCAATATCAAGCTCAATTCCTGTCTCCTCAAGCATCACCTCAACTAAAAGTTGATTTGTAAGGTTATCTTCTGCAAGTAAAATTTTCTTATTTACAAGATATTTGAGATCTTGTGCACTTGTTTTCTTGCTTTGGAATGTATCATCCTCAAACACAGAAGCTTCATGGTGAGCATCTTCTAAATCAATCTCAAAAATGAAACTGCTGCCCTTATGTTCTTCACTCTCAACCCAAATTTTCCCACCCATGAGGGCTACTAACTCTTTAGAAATGGAGAGTCCCAGCCCTGTACCTCCATACTCTCTTGTCGTACTCTCATCCGCTTGGGAAAACTGTTTAAAAAGTTTCTCTTTTGCTTTTTCACTCAAGCCAATACCTGTATCTTTTACTTCACACCGCACTCTATTTTTAGCTTTATAGCTGAGAATAATGCTCACACCACCACGCTCAGTAAATTTTAAAGCATTTGAGACAAGATTTGTTAAAATCTGTGTCAAACGCAAACTGTCACCTAAAAAATATTTTGGCATTTTTTCATCATACACTACATCAAGAGACAAGCCTTTTTCTCTTGCCTGTGTCTCTTGCTGTGTCATTACGGAGCTTGCTATCTCATACAAATTAATCTTAATTTTTTCTAACTGAACCTGTCCTGCTTCAATCTTTGAAAAATCTAAAATAGAGTTAATAAGCTTGAGTAAATGCTCTCCAGAAACATTAATACGTTCAACAAAGCCTCGTAATTTTTCAGGTATTTTTTCCTGCTTCTTTAAAATTTGAGAAAAACCAATAATCGAGTTAAGTGGTGTCCTTAACTCATGACTCATATTTGCAATAAAGAGTGACTTTGACTTATCAAGTTCAAGGGCTTTAATACGTGATTTTTCAATCTCTGTAATATCTTGATAAATACTCATAAAACAGGTAATCTCATTATTTGCATTTAAAATAGGGAAAATTGTTGCATTCAAGACAAAAACTTCTCCATTTTTTGCTTTATGGTTTAATTTGCCACTCCAAGTCTCTTTGGCAAAAATCTTTTTTTGCATCTCTTCTGCATAAGGGTTATCGTGATACAGCGAAATGTGCTCTTTTCCTAAAAAACATGCCTCCTCTTGCCCACTCATGACACAAAATTTCTCATTCACAAAACTCAAAGTACCATCAAGGTTAAATCGATTGACAAGCATTGCACTCTCCATCGCATGCTTATACTGTTGGAGTTCCGTGTCTATCTCTCTATTTTGCTCCAATACTTTTTTATTTGCTGCAAATAACTCTTCTGAGTTGAGTTCTAAAGTGTTTTCTAAAAGCCTTTTTTCTTTTGCAAATTCATCATAACTTTGCGATACACTCTCAAGCAGCGATTGTACTTTTTCATCTAAACTTGCAAGATCAAACTCTTTGGAAAAATGGCGTTTGAGTTGGCGTTTGAGGATTCTATTCATCATTTAATCTTCGTATATCACCGTTATTGTCATAGTTTGATTATGGAGTTGGCAATTTTGGATGTCATCTTTAAAAGGTGCTATCTCTCCATAGGAGTAAAAACCTGTGAGTTGCACATCCTCTCCAAGCTCTTCTCCTACTGCCTCAATCTCTTCATCTACAAGTTCACTCATCACAATTTTTCTTCCAACACAACTCACAACAAGTCCGAGTGCGGGCTTGGCATTTTTCATATTAGCGATATGTGCTGCTTGCCCTGCCCCTTCAATAAGTAAATCAATGTTTGGCTTCATCAATCTCGCACTAAAACCCTCTGGCACATCCCCTGCAAAGGTAATTGATTTGCTCGCTTCATCTATGCCTAAAAGTGTACGGATCACTTCTGGATCACCCTCTTTTTCTTTGATACTCAAAGGAAAACGCAATCCACTGTTTGGTAAATCAGCTGCATACTCGCCAAGATAGCGTTTATACAAATCAAGGGCTGGTTCCCCATCGAGTTCATACAAAACATTTGCTTGTGATTTTGTAATGCTTCTGAGTGTTCCAAACTCACTCCATCCACCATAACAACCACTTCCTACATGCAGTTTATCGCCATAAAAGCCAAGAGCAACAATCACACGTTCTTTGGGAACATCATTGGCAATGACATATGTCTCTTCAAAATTGGCACCATCCCCTGCTAAACCACCTGTTTTTGTAATTTGTGTTGCTTTGTTGAAGCCTTTGACCATTTCGGAACCATTGAGGTTGAGTCCATCAGAGAGAATAAAAAGATGTTTTAAACCCTCTTCATCAAATTTCGCAGCTAACTCTTGAGAACTTTTTTGTATATCATCCCCATCTTCAAAGGAGACAGAGTGTAAAACAACTGTAGAATGTTCAAAACTCACAGCTGTCGCGACAAGAGCATGTTGGCTTATCTCTTCACCTAAAACATTCCCTGCTGAGGAACATCCAGCAATCGCTGCATTTGGATAGCGTTCTCTTAAATACTGATAATGCTTTGGATTTTTAAATACCTCTCTATCCCCAAAAACAGTGACAAGACTCACCGAATCTGTTGCATTAAAACTATTTTGTATTTCCCAATTTCCATCACTATATGTTGCTGTTTCTATTTTCATCAAGAGCTCCCTTAAAATTTCTTAGACAAGTGTAGTCTAATTTTAATAAATTTATACTTTACAAGGTAAAATACTCTTATGCAAACACCTTTATATATTCAAATTACAGAAGCACTCCTCAAGAATGGCTATATCATCCTCGAAGATGCACTCTCGCAAACACTCACAAACAATCTACTCACGTTAGCCAAACAAGAAAAAGAGTACAAGAATGCAGCTATCTCAAAAAGTTCTGCTGTGCACATTAACAAAAACAGACGTAGTGATAAAACAAAATGGATAGACCCGACAAACGCAACACTTCAAGAGTATCTTGATACGATGGAAAAACTCCAAATACACCTCAATCACTCGTTGTTCTTAGGACTCTCCTACTATGAAGCACACTTTGCACTCTATGAGCAGGGCGATTTTTATGAGAAACATCTTGATAGTTTTATAGGAGCAAAAAATAGAGTAGTGACGACTGTCTATTATCTCAATGAAGCTTGGGAGTGTCAAGATGGAGGTGAATTAGTTATTTATGATAAAAATGAAAAAGAGCTACAAAGAGTCTTACCAAAGGCCAATACCCTTGTTGTTTTTATGAGTGAAGAGTTTCCCCATGAAGTCCTCCCTGCAAACAAGCAACGCTTCTCAATTGCAGGGTGGTTTCGAGTAGATACAAAACTCTTCTAAGCTTGGTCTTGCTGTTTTGCAATCTCTGCTTTCACGTCATCCATATTAAGGGCTTGTACCTGTTTAATAAGGTCATGTAAGCCCTCTTCTGGAACAAGTCCTGGTTGCATAAACACACCAATACCTTCTCTTAAAATCGCTACTGTAGGAATAGAACGGACATTAAAAGAACCTGCTAAGCCTTGTGCTTCTTCCGTGTTTACTTTTCCAAACAAAATGTCTGGGTACTGGGCTGCTACTTTTTCAAAAATAGGTCCAAACTGCTTACACGGTCCACACCACTCTGCCCAAAAATCAAGAATCACAATATCATGTGCTGCGATTCTCTCATCAAAATTTGCTTCTGTTATCTGTTCTAATGCCATTATATACCCTTTATGTAAAAAATTTCGCAATTATGCCATAAGAGTCTTACTTTTTAGGCATGATTATTTCAAAATAATCACCATCAACTCTCTCTATGATTTTTTCCTCTTTCACATCTTGTGGAATACTAAACTGTTGGTAAAAATTTTGTGAACTCGAAAAATAGCCATTTTTATCATGGCGTTCGGTTTTTAAAGCCATCTCCACAGATGCCATATGATTTTTAATCGTAAAATTCAAATTTTTCGCTTTTGCACCTGCGAGTTTAATTCTATAAATATACTTATCTTTTTTCTCTTCATATAAAGGCTTTTGCACATAAAGTTTCGGACTCTCTTTTTTTACCTTTTCTAAAAATACATTGCGTTTTTCAAGTTTTGCAATTGTATCTTTATACTCTTTTATCAGAGTTTTGTTATAAGAGAGTTCTTCATTGAGATTTGGTATATACGGGTGTGCTGCCAAAAGTGAAGAAGAGAACAACACAGATGCTGTCACTGAACCTAAAACGAATTTTTTTAACATAGTAACTCCTTATGATTGATATAACTACAACAAAATTGTATAACTCACAGGTAAATAATTTTCTAATACTTGGTTAATAAATATTAAATGACTATAATTACAAGAAAAGAGTAAAAATGCCACAACATTCTTTAGCCATTCTTGAAAACACAAATAACAGTTTTGAAGATGAGTTTTACAAATATGCAAAGTCTTTAGAGTTTAAAAAAGGGAGTTCTCCTTTTTTTGCAGATGATTTACTGCACTCTTTTTATATAGTTGTTGATGGACGCATTAAAACATACCAATTTGATTTAGATTCTCATAAAGAACAGACCATCTTCATCTATAAAAGTGGCGATATGTTTGATGTCATCTCTCTTCTTGATAACCAAGCCCATGAAGTGATTTATGAAGTGTTGGAGGATTGCCGTGTTTTAGAATTTCCTATTGAGCGGGTGCGCTACTGGTTAGAGAATGAGCCCTCTTTTAACAAAAAGTTTTTCCCCTATCTTGCTGCACAAATGCGTCATACTGAAGAGTTAGCAACCGACCTTACCCTCTATGACACAAAAGATAGACTCGTCAAACTCTTAGTAGATAACCTCAATGAGCAAAAGCCCTTCCGTTACAATCTTTTACAAAATCTTTCCAACAACGAAATAGCAAAACTCCTCGGTACTGTGCGTCATGTCATAGAACGCACTCTCAAACAACTCAAAGCCGATGACATCATAGAAACAAGCAGAAAAAACATCAAAATTAAAAATTTGAAAAAACTTTTTGAAAAAACCTCACAAATGCTACTTAAGTAGCAAAACTCCTTTTTTTTCTAGCATATAATTACACCATAAATTAATTAAGGAGTACATCATGTTAGTAAGAAGATATACAAATCCAAGAATGTCAAGAGGCTTCGAATTCTTTAATGAGTTCTTAAATAACTTTGATAGAACTGAGAGTAGAGAAGATGTTTTTGATTTTACTCCAGCTGTCAATACACGTGAAGGCAAAGAGGCATATCATGTCGATATTGACCTTCCAGGAATTAACAAAGAGGATGTTGACATTAGTGTCGATAAAAATGTTTTAACCATCTCAGGAAAACGTGAAACGAGAGATGAAGTCAAAGAAGAAGACTACTACAGAATTGAGAGTCACTATGGAAGTTTCTCAAGAAGTTTCACCCTTCCTGAAAAAGTAGATGTTGAAAACATCCGTGCAGCAAGTGATAATGGTGTTTTGGAAATTATCATTCCAAAATTACAAGTTGAAGTAGATACTACGAAAAAAATTGAGATTCAATAAGGAGGCATATCATGGATTTAGCAACTACAACACAAGAAGTCGTAAACAAAGTGGAAGAAAGCGTTGAAAAAGGCTTAGAGGTCGTCAAAGAGAACTTTAAAAATGTTGCATCACATCTGCCTTTTGCAAATTTAGCAAAAAGTTCAGCAGATACTTTTACTATAGAGATTGACCTACCAGGTGTCAAAAAAGAAGATATTGAGCTTAAAGTCGAAGATGATTACCTCACAGTGACTGCACAAAGACACTATAAAAATGAGACAAAAGAGGAAGATTATTATCTTTGTGAATCAAATTTTGGACTCATTTCAAGAAGTTTTGTGCTCTCAGACAATATTGACAGAGAGAGCATTCAAGCAAAATTTGAAAACGGCAGACTCTATCTTACACTTGATAAAGTCGCATCGAAAAAAGCAAAAAGTATTAGTATAAACTAAACAACTCTTCAAGGTGTTCTGGCTGTGAGAACACCTTTGCTCATATAGAAACTCCCCCTAAAAAAAGCATTTTATAAGCAATACAAAGATAAGATACTCTAATATAAATTTTGTATTGAGGATTAAGATGTTACGCTATTTTTTACTGTTATTTATCCTTATAAAATATGTTAATGCAGACACTGCATCACTCGATTCACTCCTCACACAATACAACCAAGAGACAGAACGCTTTAAACATACCAAAAAGGATGCAGCTGGAGACTTTAGTGTTTTCACCCGTGAAGACTTAGACCGTATGCATGTACGCCAACTCAGCGATATACTCAATCTTTTAAAATCCTTTAACATGACAACTGCAAGAATTGGTGTCAATCAACTCAATATCTCTTCGACTCCAAGTTTCGCGATTACCCCGCTCAAACTCTTTATCAATGCCCATGAGATAAGTAATGCTACTTTTGGGAATCCTATTGGACAGTATGGAGATATGGACTTAAGTTTTATTGATTACATCGAAGTGTATGAAGCGGGCAATAGTGTCAGTTTTGGGAGTGAATCAGGAACAGTAGTCGTGCGCCTCTTTACAAAAAAACCCTCAAGAGAGAGTGGTGAGTTTGTAAAGACTGAACTCAGTAGCAGAGGCTCTATTATGACAAATGTACTCTCTGCACATCTATTTCAAGACTCTCCATACTCCTACCTCATCAATGCTAATTTTAAAAAAAGTAATGCAAAAGAGTATGATGTCAATGGTTTTACCCTGCACAATGATACGACAAAAGGGCAAATCTTTTTTCAATTTCAAAAAGAGAATGACTACACTATAGAACTTGGTATTTTAAAAAACGCTAAAGACCCTTTTGCACACCTGAGTATGTCATCAACCTATGCACATATCAATGGAGATTCTGCTTACATCCATCTCAACAAAAAACTTCCCGCCGACATGACCTTGCGTTTATGCACTACCTATGAAAAAGTGAGTGAACAAACTACTGATGCTGTGGGTATAAAACTCTCAAATGGTCTGCGTCCAAAAAACCTCGATACAGCATTTCATACACTCACGTCAAAAGCAACCTTGGAAAAAGTCATAGACTCTTCCAAAAACCACCTTTTTATGGCGACACAACTCGAACATTCTACTTTATCTGTAGATCGCTACAATGCCGATGCAACATCCATCAATGTAATCTCAGGACCCACCACTCGTAATCTTTTCTCTCTTTATGGGGAAGATCAGTATAACTTAGATGCACACAACAGCTTTGTTGTTGGACTGAAATATAATGTCGATTCAACAACGAGGAAGTTCAATGCAAACGAGTCTGAACTGCTTTATAGAATAGGTCATATTGGATATTTTCATAAACTTACCAACAAACTTTTTGTTTTAAACAGAAGTATTGATCCAAGTTTTTCACAGAGTACTTTTTCTCCTGTAAAAGTGAGAGCAAATCCATATTTAAAAGATGCCCAGATGTCTCTCATCTCCGATGATGCCATATACAAACTCCAAGAAGCAACAACACTCAAAGCAGGTTTAACATGGGTTCGCACAAAAAATAGTATTGGCATCAGCCCTCTTTTACATCAGTATGTCAACAATCCAAAAGATTTAACCATCAAAAGACCCTACCTTGGTGTAGAACACCATTTTAATGTCGATACAAAACTCCAATTTGAAGTCTACAAACTCCTCATGCAAGAGACTCATACCTCGCCAAATAGCGGTGGTTACCTACAATTTTTTAGTAAAATTGGAAAACTAGATATTTATAATGAACTTGTCTATCGTGCAAGCTACACTAATGAAGTGAATCAACACTTTCATGCTGGGTATGACTACTCTTTCGCTCTCTCTTACCCAATGTCAAGAAAACTAGACATCACACTCAAGGGACAAAACATCTTTAACAGTGCAAGCAGAAGTAGTATTTATGAAGTTGATGCATCTAACAAAATAACATCTACAATAAGTGTACCCTCAAGGGAACAAGAGTTCTTTTTATCTTTGGAATATACGTTTTAATAAAATGAGGATTTGAGAGGGAGCTTCACAGTAAAGACAAGGGGAGCTACCCCTAAACATTGTTTCTGTTTCAAGTACAATTATATCATAATTAATTAAATGAAGATGTTCTTCCCTCACAAAAGAAGGGAAGAAAAGAAATTATTTTGCTAATGCAGCCTTAGAAGCTTCAGCAACTGCACTAAACGCAGCAGCATCATTCATAGCCATATCAGCGAGAATTTTACGGTCTAGCTCAATACCAGATTTGTGAACACCGTTCATGAAAGATGAGTAGTTCATTCCATTTAAACGAGCCGCTGCATTGATACGAATAATCCATAGTTTACGGAATTCACGTTTTTTCTGCTTACGGTCACGGAACGCATACATCATTGAACGTTCTAACTGTTCTTTCGCTTTTCTAAAGTGCTTACGACGACCACTATAGAAACCTTTTGCTAATTTTAATATCTTTTTGTGTCTTCTTCTACGAACAACACCTGTTTTTACTCTTGGCATATTTTTCCTTTTTCTTTACCCAGCTACTTTGTGTAATCAGGGTGCCACATCTTTGGTGGACTTGCCCAATTCTTTACAATTGGAGAGAGAATGAGTTCACTAAAAATTAGTTAATCATCGCCTTAATGTTTTTTTCATCTGCTTTAGCAACCACTTTTGGAGTGTTTTGCTCACGACGAGTTTGTGCATCTTGTTTTGTTAAGATATGGCTTCTAAACGCAGTACCGCGTTTGATAGTACCATTTTTCTTCACCTTAAAACGCTTGACAGCGCCTTTTACCGATTTCATTTTTGGCATCGATAGCTCCTTTGTAAAATTCTCATAATTTGAGAGGCGAATTATACCAAAATATTTCTTATATTCTGTTATAATGCTTATATGAATTCAATAAAACATATACAAAATGCCCTCAAAGAGCTTGATGACGAAGTCCAAAAAATCCTTCTTGATTGGAACATTCCTCTCAATGAAAAAGACAATCTGATGCTTCCAATCCTCCAACAAAAACGCGTTTTAGACCAGACTTTAGAAGATTTAACCTATCTCAAAGAGCATCCACCTACACCAAATCAAGCCTGTGGTATCTCAAAATACAGAGAAGATTAAGTAGATATTTGTTACTATTAGTTTAATTACACGCAAGTAGGCACTATACATGAATGAAAATTACGATTGGGATATTTTTGAAGTTTTTAAAGAACAGATTGAAATTCAACTCCCAAAACTTGAGCAACAAATTTTACTCTTAGACAAAAAAGAGACAAAAACAGATGCAGTCAATGAACTTTTTAGAGCATTTCATACCTATAAACCAAATACAGACTACCTCCATTTACAGCCTTTTTATGAACTTGTGCACAAGGTTGAAACAGTACTGAGTATTTTACGAGAAGACAAAAGTGCTGTCTCAGAGTCAATCATTCAATGGCTCTTTCTTGTTGTAGATCAAATCACCCTCTGGTTTCATGAAATGGAAGATGGCAAAAATACACTCTCTCCCTACCCTGCAGGACTCTTAGAAAAAGTACAAGTCACTCCTTCACGCATTAAGCCATCACAAAGACTTAAAGAACTCACACTCTTGTATGTCGATACACAGGCAACAAGAGCCAAAAAGATAAGTACATTCCTTACATCGCTTGCAAAAATTTGCATTGTAAAAACAAGCATCAAAGAAGCACAACAGTTCCTTCAAACAGAGCATGTCGATATTGTCATTATGAATCTCGCAAAAGAGAACTTTGTACTTGTAGACTACATGAAAAACAAATTTCCTAACACATCAACTCTTGCCATATTTGATAAAATTTCCTCTATTACACTCAAAAGGCTCCTAAGCTACGGCATTAGCCACACAACAACAAATCCCCTGAGTGCAAAAGCCCTGCAAAGAGAGTTACTCTCCATCGTCAAAACATTTTTCTCCTCCAATACAGTACTCATAGACCATAAAAATATTGCTGTGTTTATCCAAACCCTCCAGCCTCTGCCAAACACTATTATGCAAATTATGCAGATATGCGATGATGATGAAATTCCTATTAAAGAGCTGATAAAAGTTGTGAAAACCGATCCTATCATTGCGGCCAATATTTTAAATGTCGCAAACTCTCCACTTTATGGAAATGTTGCACTGAAAACTATTGATCAGGCAGTCACAAGATTTGGAAAACGTGTTGTCAAAGCACTCGCAATGAATGGGATGAAAGAGGCACTCGGAGAGATTCACTTAGAAGCCTATGAAATGACAGAAGAGACCTTCTCTAAAGTCTCTATGAACCGACTCTCTTTAATGCTCAAATGGTATGCAAAAGTCAATATAGCCGATTTAAATATTCTCTCTTCAACCGCACTTTTAGGCAATATCGGACAACTCCTCATTGCAAAAGAGATAGAAGCAAAAAATCAAAAAGATGATTTTTTAGATAAAGCACGAAGTGTTAATTTTAAATATGCAGAAGAATCACTCCTGCACACCACAACCAATATTATCAGTTCACAAATTTTAAATTATTGGCAACTCTCAAAAGATGTTGTCGATATTATTGCCTTTGGTGATACCCCTGAGGAAGCCCCTGAAGAGTTACGTCGCCTCGCCGTTGCCAACCATATTGTTTATACTCTTGTTGATAATCAAGGTAAAATTATGCAAGTACTCTCAGATGAAATACTCCTCCTCCTTGCAAATCACGGCTTTGATCCAAAATCGCTTGAAAAAGCACTCGCACACCTCCACGAAGTCAATAAATAACCACTAAGCCCGCAACTCTTTTTTCATCACATCAGCGACATAAAAAGAGTTGGTATACACCATATATTGTTGTATTTGCACTAACTTTAATGCTGTGAACTTATGGAAAGTACTTGTAAATCTCTCTTCTATGCTTCACAGTTTCGATAATTATACAATCATTCTCTTTTTTGATTCCAACTCTATAATTACCGAATCTTATTTTGAAATAATTTTT
>JALWON010000368.1 GCA_027083475.1 Sulfurimonas sp. | reverse complement strand
CTCAAACCAGTTCACAGACGTATACTCTATGCTATGGATAAACTCAATCTCTCCCATGGAGCAAAATTTAAAAAATCTGCTCGTATCGTTGGTGATGTCATTGGGCAGTACCACCCGCATGGTGATACTGCTGTGTATGATGCACTTGTTCGTATGGCACAAGACTTCTCTATGCGTATGGAACTTGTCGATGGACAAGGAAACTTTGGATCTGTTGATGGTGACTCAGCAGCCGCTATGAGATATACCGAAGCACGTATGACTAAGTATGCTGGAGAACTTTTAAAAGATCTTGACAAAAACACGGTAAACATGATAGACAACTATGATGCAACAACCAAAGAACCCGATGTTATGCCAACACGAGTTCCTAACCTTCTCATTAATGGTTCTTCAGGTATTGCTGTTGGTATGGCTACCAATATCCCGCCGCACAATCCTACAGAAATCATGCATGGTCTCAAAGCGCTTTTAGCAAATCCAAATATCTCACTTGCAGAACTCATGGAGCACATCAAAGCTCCAGACTTTCCAACAGGTGGTATTATTTTTGGAAAGAAAGGGATTATCGATGCTTATGAGACAGGTCGTGGTCGCATTAAGGTACGAGCAAAAACACATATTGAACAGAGTGCGAAAAAAGAGATTATTGTTATAGATGAGTTACCCTACCAAGTAAACAAAGCAAGACTTATAGAGAGTATTGCCAACCTTGTAAAAGATAAAATGATAGATGGTGTCTCTCTTATACGAGATGAATCTGATCGTGATGGCATGCGTGTTGTTATAGAACTCAAACGCGATGCAATGAGTGAAATTGTTTTAAACAATCTCTTTAAACAAACAGCGATGCAAAATACTTTTGGTATTATCATGCTCTCTATTCTCAACCAAGAACCAAGAATATTTGGACTGATTGACATTCTCAAACATTTTATTAACCATCGTAAAACCATTATTATTCGTCGTACAATTTTTGATTTAGAAAAAGCAAAAGCGCGTGCACACATCTTAGAAGGTTTGAAAAAAGCTATTGATATTATTGATGAAGTTATTCGTGTAATTCGTGCTTCAACAAATGAAGAGGATGCAAAAAATAATCTTGTCACAGAGTTTGACTTTAGCGAAATTCAAGCTGCTAGTATTGTGGCTATGCGACTTGGAAGACTTACAGGTCTTGAGATTGAAAAAATTGAGAATGAACTCGCAGAGCTTATGAAAACTATTGAGTACTTGGAATCAATTTTAAGAAGTGAAGATGTCCTTCACAGCATTATTAATGAAGAGTTTGATGAAGTGCTTGCAATTTATACAGATAAACGCCGCACTGAAATAGAAGATGATTATAACGACATCGACATTGAAGACCTGATTCCAAATGAGCCAATGGTAGTTACCATTACACATAGAGGCTATATTAAGCGTGTACCATTAGCATCGTATGAAAAACAAAAACGCGGAGGGAAAGGTAAAACTGCTGTAACTACTTATGAAGATGACTTTATAGAAAATTTCTTCACTTGTAATACCCATGATACCCTCCTTTTTGTGACTGATCGTGGACAACTCCACTGGTTAAAAGTCTACCGTATTCCTGAGGGAAGCCGAACAGCAAAAGGAAAAGCTGTTGTGAATCTTGTTAACCTTGTAGCAGATGAAAAAATTCAATCGATCATTCCAACAACAGATTTTAGTGAAGAAAAAGGGCTCGTCTTTTTTACCAAAAATGGAGTTGTCAAACGTACAAATTTAAGTGAATTTAGCAACATTCGAAGTAATGGAGTTAAAGCGATTGTTTTAGATGATGATGATGCTCTCATTACTGCAAAAATTGCAGATAAGAGTGTAAAATACCTTTTTATCGTCACAAAACTTGCACAATGTATTAAATTTGAGATAGAAAAAACACGTGAGCAGGGTCGTAGCACGCGTGGTGTTCGTGGGATTAAATTTAAACATGAAGAAGATGAAGTTGTTGATGCTAACATCATCGCAAGTGATGAACAGGAGATCTTAGTCATTGCAGAAAAAGGAATCGGAAAACGTACAGATGCAGGTGAATATAGACTTACCAATCGTGGTGGTTCTGGTGTAATTGCTATGAAAATGACTGCAAAAACCGGTAAAAATATTGTTGGTGTTTTAATGGTTGATGAAACAATGGATATGATGGCACTGACAAAAGCTGGAAAAATGATACGTGTAGATATGCAAACCATCTCCAAATCAAGCCGTAATACCTCTGGGGTTTACATCATTAAAGGGGATGAAGTTGCTAGTATTTCTCGCTGTCCAAAAGAGGAGAAAGAGGAAGAAGAAGAGAATGGATTAAATTTGGAATAAAATTTGCTTTTATCCTCTAATTACCCTAGCCAAGGAAAAAAAATGAAATACTCTTTGTTCTTATCAGCACTCCTTACAAGTGCTGCATTTAGTGCACCTGCACAAACCGCACAGATACCGCCACAAACTTCAACGATTCAAGTTGTTTGCCCTACTGGTACATGTGCAGCAACCCCTGCTGTACAAAAAGTTCAAGTGGTGAATCCTGTTTCTGTTTATACTCCAAAACAAAAAGAGGATGTCCTCCCAATTAACTCCTCAATGCGCATTGATGTTGTAGGACAAGGTGTCGCACCAATGAACACTGCTTCTCCTGCACAAGCCTATGCTTTAGCAAAACGTGCAGCAACGGCAGATGCTTATAGACTTATTGCTGAAAAAGTCAAAGGAGTACGTATTGAGGGAGATGACCTGATTAAAAACATGATGGTACAACGCTCAACTGTAAGAACAACAGTAAGAGCAATGGTGAGAAATGCCAATGTAGTTGAAACAACATTTAAAGATGGTTTATGCGAAGTGGAGATGGAAATTATACTCTCTCATGCAGATTTTGCACGTTAATATTACTCTGTTCACTTGCACTCAATGCAGGTGAATACCTTATCTCTTATCGTTATGTCGTTCAAGATGCCATCCTCTATAATGAAACACTTCAAATTTCTCGTGCAATGCAAAAATGTCAAGGGAGTCCACAAAATACTCTTATTTTAGAAAAAGACAATACACAAAATATAAAAACAATAATTCACAATCATTTCGATAAATTTATAAGCTACATCCATAAACTTGGTATGAGTGTAGAGCATAAAGAAAAGACAAGGAACTATCAAAACAGTTCCACTACTATTCTTACACTCCATACCCG
>JALWON010000367.1 GCA_027083475.1 Sulfurimonas sp. | reverse complement strand
GCAACCCTATAGATGTCATTACTGAGCCCAATTTGGTTTGCAGGTGCCATAAATTGATTATAAGAGTAGGTTTTATCGGCTTTAAGTGTGAGACTAAGTGCATAATGGACAAGCTGTCTGTTTTTTGTATTGAGTGTTTTCCATGGTGAAAATTGAAATTGGTAGTACTGTATGGCACTTGTGAGTACCTTGTACCAAGTCGCTTCATCCATGAGTTCATGCAGTGTATCTGCATGCGCAATATGTATCTTTTGCTCTCTCTTTTTCGCTTCAAGAAGTGCATTTTTTGCTTTTGTGAGGAGTGTATCTATGTTTTCTTGATAGTTATATTCATACAGTCCCACAGCAAGGAAAGTGACATTTTCATTGAGTTGATACTCTTTGATAAAATGGCTAAAGGCTTGTAAGATTTTGTGTGCTTGTGCTTTGGCTGTGAGCAGATCACAATTGGGGAGAAAAAGTGCAAACTCTGTGCCTTCGATGCGGGCAATGATATGTTCTTGAAACTCTTTCGTGTTTTCACGGAGTATATCGGCAAATTTTTTAAAGAGGAGATCTACTTTTTCATGCCCGAGCTGTTCATTGGCTTCAATGACACCTTGGATACCAAGCAGCATAAAAATGCCCCCTTTTGAGTGAGCATCGATTTTTAAAAACTCTGGAAGTTTATCTCTAAGGTA
Organism: Sulfurimonas sp.; assembly: GCA_027083475.1. GTDB lineage: Bacteria > Campylobacterota > Campylobacteria > Campylobacterales > Sulfurimonadaceae > Sulfurimonas. The sequence goes on along the minus strand of JALWON010000367.1, from coordinate 11,848 downwards.
TTTTTGTTTTTTGAGTTGTGTGACTTGGTCGGTATACTCTTTTTCTTTTTGTTCTTTGAGGGTTGCATTTGCTTTGTCAAAAATGACTTTGAGTTTTGAAACCATACTGTTCATTCCTAAAACAACATCACGGAACTCTGTAGTGTAGGGAATATCCTCTTGTAAAATAAACTGGTTTTTTGCGATGGCTTCTGCCTGCTTTTGTGCTTTTTTTAATGGTTTGAGAAGGATTTTGAGTAAAATACTGAGGATAAACAGCGAGAGTGTCACCGCAACGATAAAGATGTAGAAGAGTTGCATGAGTATTTTATAGAGTCCTTTATAGACAATTCCTGTGTCTCCTTGGAGTTGTAATTTTCCAAGTATTTCCCACCCAGCACTGACATCTGTCGTGACACTTTGAAGCTCAATATCTGTAAATGCAATAAACCATTGCGGGACTCCCTCAATGGCATTTGTATCCTCTTTGATGTAGTGAAATGCACCATCACTTGTTGTGTATGCGATTTTTTTAAAATAGCCACTATCATACTGGGCATCGATGATACTACGAATAAGTGCAGGGTCATTCTCTGCTTGAGCGAGTTGGCTGCTGAGCGATGAGATATTATTGACACTCGTTTGGTAGAGACTCTCTATCATATCTTTTTTTGAAGATTGATAATTGATACTCATCACAGACCCAAGCAGTACAATAATAATAAATGCAATGGCAAGTGCCATCTGTTTAAATAAACTCATAATAATTTCCTTTGCATATTTAGTTCTAATTTTTTCCATTTTTTTGATTTTGCACCGGTATCACCATTGATCATTTTAATCACTTTAATGATGTCAGGTCGCTTTGAGGCAGGTAATATTCGTCTATTATTGTTGTCAAGAATGAGAATATCTGCTCGTTTTTTTGGTTTGGGCACTTTAAAATAGACAAGCACCATATGGGAGATTTTTTTGCCTTTTCTATTTTTGTAAATGACATACGCAAACTTCATACGGTGTATATCTATACCTAAATTTTTTAAGATATAGTACTTTGTAATCGTATAATCTTCACAATCTCCTCTTCCTTTGCCAATAAATTGGTAGAGTGTTGCCCAATAATCACTTGTGTGATAGACTTTTTTATCACTCGCATAGCGGATTTGATTGACCCACGTATTGACAACATTGAGTTTTTTGATTGCTTTGGCATTTTTGAGTTCTTGTAATAGAGTTGTATTGATGTCAATAAAACGATTTTTTGCAAAACTATTGTACTTTTTTTCTGCTTGTTCTAAGACTCTATCATCAATCAGTTGTGCATGCGAAAGAGTGTAAAAGAGAAGAAAAATAAAAAAGAGTCTATGTAAGTGCATTTTTTATAAACTCTGCCTTTTGTTAAAGCCTGATGTTCCAAGTTTTGCCTTGGTGTGAAATGCTTTGGCATAGGGTTTGAGGTAAGCTGGGATGGCTCTGCCTTTGAGTTTCATCATATCTTCTAACATCGGAGTGGCTACAGACTCTTTTTTGAGTTTTTTTACTTCTGTAAGGTAAGTAAAAAGGAGTTCTCCAAGTCTTTGGAGGGAGATTTTCCAAGTAGAAGCTGTTTGTTTGTAAATCCATAAAGAAAAAGCATAAAAGTTTTCATAGACACTTTCATCTTTCCAAAGGAGGGTGATACTGCGTTTAAAGTTACCGCTATTGTAGGTCAAATCCCAAAAACGAGCAAAACGTTTCATGGTTTGTATATCAAAAAATGAGAGTTCGGAATTTTTTAAAATATCATAAGGGGGAATGTCGCTATAAATCATCTCAAAATCAACATCATGGCGTTTTATGTAAGTTCCTGAGAGTTTTTTGAGGATTCCAATTTGAATCTCACAATCAGCGAGTGCCACAAGGGCATCAAGGTTTTTGCCAAAACTCTCCAAACTCTCTCCTGGGAGTCCGACGATAAGATCTAAATGGATATGTGCTTGCGTTTGCTCTTGTAAAAAACGGACATTTTCATGGATTTTATCGAGGTTTAAAACACGCGAAACATTTTTTGCTACTTGCGGGTTGAGGGTTTGTATGCCTATCTCAAGTTGGAGGGCACCGTGTGTAAAAAGTTTCATCTTCTCTTTTATAGACTCAGGAAAATGGTCGGGAATAACCTCAAAATGGGCAAAGTAGGGTTCTTCTTTGGCTAAAAAGAAGTCTAAAATCTTATTGGCTGTACGGATGTTGAGGTTAAAGGTGCGGTCGACAAACTTAAAGTTTCTCGCTCCTCGCTTCCAGAGATTTTCAAATGCTTCTAAAACTGTATCAAGATCAAAAGCACGCACTTTTTCATCCATAGAAGAGAGACAAAACTCACACTCAAAAGGACAACCCCGTGAGACTTCTACATAAATATAGCGGTTTTTTATGTCATCATCGCTATAGTACTCATAGGGAAGCTTGAGTTCTTTAAGTTTTGGCAGGGTCATTGGAATGATTTTTTCACTTGGGGCATTAGCGGCAAAAATTTGTTTACAAAGTCTATAAAATGCAGTGTCTCCTTCACCTTTTATGATAAAATCAGCGGCATCGAGATTGACACGAAAAGGGGTGTATGTGACCTCTGGACCACCTAAAATAACTCTTGTTTGGGGTGCAACCTTTTTGATGATATGCAGAAGTTCGGCAACTTCGCTCACATTCCAAATGTAAACCCCAATCCCAACAATAGAGGGCTGATGGATTAAAATATCTTCCGCTACAGTTTGGATGGCATCATTAATGCTAAATTCTAAAATTTGTGTCTTTTGTTGGAGTTCTTGCATATTGGCATACAAATAACGCAGTCCAATGGCACTATGGGTAAATCGAGAATTGAGCGTGGTTAAAATGATTTTCATAGGGGAAGTGTAACATAACCTAAGTTTAATCATTATAACTTAGGCATGTTTGAAAATTACAAGGAGTTTTTGACTCACTTATGAAGGGGTTTACATAATTGAGATAGAAAATTATAGTGACTTTCAGTAAATGCTAAGCTAATAGACTTCTTTTATAACTTAGATATACCTCAGCACTTTACAGAGAGTTTTAATCAAGGCAGATGTTCTTTAGCATAGCCGTAGCTATGCTAAAGGTTATCTAACGAAGAGTAAAGCTCTCTATAAAGTGCCCTACGGGAGGGTTAAAAAGAGGTAAGCTAGCACAAAAAAATGTTTTACACTATCTTCCCTCTTTTTAACCCTCTGAGGTATATCTAAGTTATGAAAGAAGTCTAATATATGGAAAACAGAAAGTTAATGTAGTATAATTTTAGTATGTCAATCTTACTCGCTTTCTTTTATTTTTTTTACTTTGCCATTGTGGGTGTGTATGTGATTTTTTTGCCAAAAGTCTTAGCAATGGCTCTGTATACACCAAGCGAAATAGGGCTTATTTTAGGGGCTGCACCCTTGGTGCGTTTTCTTTTACCCTTTGCCTTTTTGCAGTACTTTCATTTAGATAAAAAGAGTTTTCAGCTCTCCATAATGATTATGTTTTTGAGTGCAGTTGCATTTTATTTTTCTATTTATCATTTTTATGCACTTTTTCTCTCTAACATTGGCTTAGGTATAGGAATGAGCCTTATTTTGCCCTACATTGAGATGGTGGCATTAGAGCATTTGGGCAAAGAAAAGTATGGCAAAATACGGCTTTTTGGCTCGATAGGGTTTATTTTAGTGGCTTTGGTTTTGGTGAAGTATCTTCACTCTGTGCATATTGCCTTGCTTTATTTGCTTATACTTACAGCACTCACGGCAGTTTTTGCTTTTGTTTTGGTTTTGAGAAGTCATCAAGGCAAAGAGGCAAAAAAAGAGACAGAGAATGATATACAACTTTTTGCTCATTGGAAATTGTGGTTGAGTCTTATGCTGATGCAGATGAGTTTTGGGGCATTTTATAACTTTTTTACTCTGTATGAAACGGCACATGGTATTAGCTTAGAGATGACCATTAATTTATGGGTTTTTGGGGTGATTGTTGAGATTGTTATGCTTTATATGCAGGGGAGATTTCTCCATTTTAATCTTTTGAGTATTTTAGAAGTAACAATTTTTGCTGCAGTTGTACGATGGTTTTTACTCTTTTTGTATCCGCAAAATTTCATTGTCCTCTTTTTTGCACAATCGCTTCATGCCCTCTCTTTTGCCCTATTTTATTCAGCATCTATTAGTTACTTACACCAATTTTATAAGAGTAAAGTGCTTGCACAGCAATTTTATTCAGGGATTACTTTTGGTTTGGGTGGTTTTGCTGGGGCACTTGTTTTTGGGTATGTGTATGAGTATTTTCCTGCATATACTTTTCTTTTTGCCTCTTTGATTGCTTTTGGTGCATTGTATTTAATGAGAATGTGGCATTTGGATTATAAAGCCTGATTAAGGTATAATAAATTATGTTCAAAGAATTGTATGAAAAAAATGTGCAAACTGTTGATAAGTCGGATTACGATGCACTCTATGAAGAGTATCAAAAAATATCGAAGGCATCTGCGAGATTAGAGCGGCGTTTACATAAAATCATCAAAATTAGCGATAAAATTTTATTTGAAAAGTTAGGTTCCATTGAAGCTTATGCAAAACAAGTTAAAAGATATGGGTATATCATCAAGCAAGGGGATTCACAGGGTAGAGCACTGCTAAAGACTACCTATGGATTAGAAGAACTTTTAAAAATAGAACTTGAAAATGAGCGACTTTTGATGCAGGAGATAGAAGAGACACAAAAAGAGGTTGTCTTTACTATGGGTGCCATTGGAGAGAGTCGCTCTAAAGAGACAGCAAACCATGTAAAACGTGTTGCTGAATATTCAAAACTTTTTGCTTTGTATTATGGATTAAATGAACAAGAAGCAGAGCTGCTCAAGCAGGCAAGCCCTATGCATGATATTGGAAAAATTGCCATTGCTGATGCGATTTTAAACAAACCTGCCGCTTTAACAGCAGATGAGTTTGAAGTTATGAAAGAGCATGCACAAATAGGGTATGAGATGCTCAAACACTCTACAAGACCTTTGATGAAGACAGCTGCAATAGTCGCGCATGAGCATCATGAACGTTTTGATGGCAAAGGGTATCCTCGGGGACTCAAAGGGTATGAGATACACATATATGGACGTATTACAGCCATTGCAGATGTTTTTGATGCATTAGGCAGTAAGCGCATCTATAAAGATGCATGGAAAGATGAAGATATATTTCCTTATATTCAAGAGCGAGCAGGCACACAGTTTGATCCCAAACTTGTTGAGATATTTTTTGAGCATTTAGAGGAGTTTCTTGCTATTCGTGATGCTTTGAAAGATGCGTTTTATTGATAAAATAAACTGCGAGCATACTCAGTGCTCCTCCTATGATGATATGGGGTTGTAATACTTCATCTAAAATAATCCAAGCACTCAAAAGGGCAAAAACAGGGACTAAAAACATAAAAGAGCTTGTTTTCTCACTTCCTAATTTCCCACTTGCCATAAAAAAGATGGTTGTTGCAACTGTTTGTCCTAAAATGGCAAGGTAGAGCAGGGCAATCCAAAACTCTATATCTTGTGTAAATATCGCTCCTAAATCTGCATCAAACGCATAAAAAAATGCCACCACTGTTGCTATGACTGAGATGTAAAAACTATAATGGATGGGGTGCAGATGTTTGTGGGCGAGTTGTGAGAGTATAGTGACTCCCGCCCAAAAAATTCCACAGAGTAAAAAGTAAGCATTAGAACCATTCAAAAAAAGCGAGAGATCATTGAGTTGGAGAATGATACTTCCTCCAACAATTCCAAGAATAAGACCAATATACTGCATTTTTGAGACTTTTTTTCTAAAGAAAATGACCATGAGTAAAAAGGTCATGAGTGGTGAAAGTGAAGTAATAATGACACTGCCAGCTCCCGCTAAACCATACTTGATTCCAAGAAAAGAGCTCACCATAAATGCAATGTTTAAAATAGCACTGCTTAGGATGTACTTGATGGAATGCACATCTACTTTGAGTGGTTTTTTAAGAAAATACAAAACAGGTAAAAACGCAAGTGACATGATAAAAAAACGCCAAAAAATGATGGTCTCCATAGGGAGATTGTAGGTCAGGATTTTGAGTGCTGTCCAGCCACCACCCCACAGGAGCATGGCAAGTGTGAGCAAGTAGGAGTAAAGCTTATACTCTTTTGTCAAATTTTTTCCAAATCAATATGACCACTTGTCTCAGTAGCAAGTGCATCCATTAATGTAAAGAGTTTTGCACTCGCATCTTCAGAGGTATGAAAATTTTGGATGATTGTATTTTTGTTGTTTATAAGGGCTTGTTGCCCTTGTGCGACATACTGAATATTTTCTAAAATAGCCTTATGAAACGTTTCATGCAGGGGTGCAATTTGTGGAAAAATTTTACTGTTTTTGAACATCTCTATGGCTTTGGTATCGTGCCATTTTCCAAATTCACAAGTATGATGATTACTCTGTAAGAGTGCTGCTTGCACATGCCCATTTGTGACAGCAGTATAGGCTTCTGATTTAAAAATGATGTGTTGAATTTTGTAGATAGTCATCAGTAAATCAATGGTGTTTTTATTGGCATTGAGTGAATTTTTTTCGAGGGTATGTGTAAAGGTATCGATGGTCGTTGAGAATGCATCCATTGTCTCATTGCTTTGTGTGGCAATATCATTCATATTTTCAGAGTTTTGCGAGATATTGTTTGATTCTTGTTTGAGTGTTTGGATGGTGATAGAGATTTCACTTGTGGCTTTTTGGGTTCTCTCTGCGAGTTTGCGTACTTCATCTGCAACCACGGCAAACCCTCGTCCATGTTCTCCCGCTCGGGCTGCTTCTATGGCTGCATTTAAAGCTAAAAGATTGGTTTGATCTGCAATATCTTTAATGAGATCTACAACAGAGCCAATCTGTGAGACATTTTCATCTAAAGCATTTACAGATGCACTCGTAGCAGAGATGAGTTCATAGAGTTCATTCATTTTCGCATTCGAATCAATCACGGATGTATTTGTTTGTGTTGAGAGTTGGGCTGTGTTTTTGGTGCTAATGGCAACATCTTTAATATCATTACTTACCTGAATAATATTTTGCATAATTAAATCAAGATTGCCTTTGACACCACCATTTTTTGAAGATAATTCTTTGCTAAACATTCCAGAGAGTTGAAACTTTGCATTCTCTTTCATTGCTTCAAGAGTTTTAGCAACAGCAATGGCAGAATCCTTAAATTCGCCATGTAGACCTGCACTAAACATCGTCCGGCTTGTATCACCATCTGTCACTGCTTGGATACTATTGCGTGACTCTCTGAGGGTGACTTCTGTTTGATCAAGCATATCATTGATGGCTTCTGCAAGTTGTCCTGCTTTTGAGTTTGCATCTTCATAATGCACACGGCTTGTGAGTTTTCCTTGTGCAACCTCTTTTGCTACTGCAATAATATCATCGAGAACCTTGTCCTCTTTTGCATTTGATTTGGTAAAAAATGACATAGGTTTTCCTTAACTTTTTTGGAGATTCATGACGAGGTCATTGTAAGTTGTGTTATGCTCGTTTAAAAACGCAGCCAAAAGTTCACCAGAGGCTTTCATACCACCTGTTTTTTCTGCATCTACTAAGAGTTTGTAAACAGGGCGTATTGCTTCAAGGGCGGCCTTACTCGGTTTACGGCGGAAAGAGGAGTAGCCAATGATGTTGCCCTTTGCATCATAATCTGCTGTAATGTAAGCAAAGACCCAGTAAAAACCACCATCTTTTTTAAGGTTTTTTACAAAACCAAAAAACTCTTTGCCACTTTTTATAAGATCCCAGGCAAGCTTAAAGGCGACTGCTGGCATATCAGGATGGCGGATGAGATTGTGATTTGCTCCAATGAGCTCCTCTTTTGTGTAACCTGACATCTCTATAAAGATTTGATTACAGTAGGTAATATAGCCTTTTGTATCTGTCTTAGAGACAATAAAGTCATTGTCGCTCATCACTTTTTCATTGTGAGTGATATGTTTTGGGGCATCATTTTTACTGAGTCTTTGCATACTGACCTCGCTTTGTAGATAATTGGAATTATTGTAACATAATTAGTTTCTTTTTTTCTCAAATTCATCAATGATTTTTGTAACAATCAAATCAGAAGTGACATTTAAAGAAGTGCGACACATATCAAGAATTCTATCCACTGCGACAATGAGCGCCATATACTCAACGGGAAGTCCGATTTGGTTGAGAATGACAACCATCATGACTAGCGAAGCACTCGGCAGGGCTGCAACACCGACACTCAGTGCAACAACGGTAACCCCTAAAAGCACCTGATCGCCAAAACTGAGTGTGACCCCTGCAAGGTTAGCGATGTAGAGAACAGCCACACTCAGATAAGCAGCAGTTCCATCCATGGAAACAGTAGCTCCGAGTGGCAGGACAAAAGAGGCGTTTTTCTTATCGACCCCGCCTATCTCTTCAACCACTCGCATACTTACAGGGAGTGTTGCAGCCGAAGAAGCGGTGGAAAATGCCATGATAGGGGCTTCACGTACCGCCGAGAGGTACTTATAGGGACTTCCCTTTGTAAAGAGTCTTAAAATGGCAGGGAGTGTGATGAGTGCATGAAAAAGGATGACCCCAATAACGACTAAGATGTACTTATAGAGTCCAAAAACAACTTCTATACCTTGCTCTGCAATGACATAAGAGATGAGTGAAAAAACACCCAGAGGTGTCAGTAAAATAACCCACTCTGCCATTTTTAACATAGCCTCACTCACAGCAGTAAAGAGATTTACAAGGGGTGCTTGTTGTGTTTTTGAGAGGTATAAAGAAGCAACACCAAACAAAATTGCAAAAACAATAATTTGCATCATAGCACCACTACTCAGAGCATGGAAAATGTTTGTAGGAATAAAACTTAAAATCATACTCTCAAAGGAAAAAGGGGCAATACTGCTCGCTTTTGCAAAGGCTAAACCCACCTTACTTACATGCTCCCCAATGGAGAAGATGTTCATTGCAGCAATGGCAGTTAAAACAGCAAGGGCAGTAGTGAGGATGTAAAGTCCTATGGTTTTTGCCCCCATGCGTTTGAGATGTTCGATAGAACCTAAGCCTAAAATAGCGACAAAAATACTTGAAAAAACCAAAGGCACAACAAGCATTTTTAAAAAGTAGACAAAGGCAGTTCCTATGACTTTTTGTTCTAAGGCAAGCTCGGGAAAATAAATCCCAAACAAAGCCCCTAAGAGAATGCCAAAGATGACGAGAGTGTTGGTTGTGGAGTATTTTTGTATTGTTTTAATCATAAGAGAAGTATAGCTTATTAAAGTAAGTTTTTCTTTATCCAGACACTCAGCACATAGAGTCCCCACACATGCTGCTTGAAACTCCCCGATGCTGCTTTTTGAATGTACTCATCGAGGGCTTTTCGTTTAAAGAGTCCTGTTTGCTCGTTTACCTCATGAATAAGGTCGATTTTTTTGGAGTGGATGAGGTACTCCATGTAAGGGTTGGCAAAACCTTTTTTCTTGCGTTTAAGGATCTGTGGGGCAAGTTTGTTGTGCATTATCTCTTTTAAAAGTGACTTTGTAAGCTTCTCTTGATAGCGCAGTTTTGGGTCTAAAGAGAAGATAGTTTCAACGAGTTTATGGTCTAAAAAGGGAGTTCGAGACTCGATGGAGTGTGCCATAGAAACACGGTCAAGTTTTGTTAAAAAATGCTCTGCTTGAAATATGTTGAGGTCGATGTAGCTATACCAAAAACTTGCATCATGAAAGTGTGAAGCTTCAAAGTTTTCTCGATAGGTTTGGAGATATTTGAGACTCTCGTTATCGCGGATATTTCTTTTTAAAAGATTGTTTTTTTGCAGGTCAGTAAATTTTTCACCCGAAGTACGAAAGAGCAGAGTGTCATCAAAGATACGTTTGTACCACTCCCACTCTCTATTCATGGAAAAATTGGCACGGAAGTATTTTTTGAGCCAGTTTTTATGCGAGAGAGAGGCAGCCTCTTCAATGTCGAGATACTCAAAATATTGCCTATAGCCTAAAAAAAGTTCATCGCTTCCCTCCCCACTCATGACAACCTTGTAGCCATCTTTTTTTATTTGTTCAAAAAGCAGGTAAAGAGGAATGGCAGCAGGGTCATTGAGTGGCTCATCGAGGGTATCAAAAACTTTTTGGCTGGTTTGCATAAAAAGTTTTTCATCTATTTCAACTTGTCTGTTTTCTAAGCCTAAAAGCACAGCACTCTCTTTGGCATTGGCACGCTCATCATACTTTGCAAACTCTTTGTAGCCTAAAGTATATGTAGGGAGTTGCCTCCCTTGTTCTTTGGTAAAATAATTGATAGTCGCACTATCAATCCCGCCAGAGAGTAGGGCAGCTATGGGTACATCCGCCTCTAAACGCAGGGAGATTGACTCTTCTAAGGTGGTTTGGAGTGTATGGAGAGCTTCTTCTTTCTCTGTAATTATATTTGGTTTTTGTGATAAAATATCATAATATCTTTGAATACTCAAAGAATTATCTTTAAAAATGAGATACTCTCCAGCAGCGAGTTTTTGAATGCCTTTAAAAAATGTAAAAGGCGGAGTAGGCGCTAAAAAGGAGAGATAACTCAGAAGTGCATCTTCATTCATCTGTGTTTTATGTAAAAAGGGGGTCAGTGCTTTTATCTCGGAGGCGAAGCGAAACGCCGTGTCATGCATAAAAAAAAGTGGTTTTTTCCCAAGTCTGTCACGAAAGAGGTAGAGTGTCTCTCCATCGAGTAAAGCAATAGCAAACATCCCTCGAAGATGTTGCACAAAATCAACTCCCCAGTGCAGATAAGCAGCAATGATGACTTCGCTATCGCTCTGTGTTTGGTATGGAAAATTGAGTTCTTTTTTCAGGGCTTGAAAGTTGTAAATTTCTCCATTGAAAGAGAGAAGAATTTTTTTGTGTTTGAGGGGTTGGTGGCTGCGTTTGTCTGCATCAAGTATGCTTAATCGTTGATGGGCAAAGAAGAGTCTTTTCTTTTGAAAAACACCACAAAAGTCAGGACCACGATGGGAGAGTTTTGCGAGAGCTTTTTTGGCTTGTGTATCATTGTATTCACCGATGATTCCAAAAATGCCACACATTACTTAAAAAATCCTACACTAATGTCATTGTCTAGGTAATCTTCTTTATAAGCTATCTTTTTGACATGCAAATTTGTGGCAATCTCTTGGATTTGTTTTTTGTTCATGTAGTTGTAGGTTGCACTTTTTTTCTCTCCAAATAAGGCATTGAAGACAAAGCCTTTTTTAGAAGCTTTGTAGCAGTTAGCAATAAACTGATAGGTTTCAAAGGGTGTAAGGATGTTTAAAGCCCCACTACATAGGTAATAATCCATAGTAGGGAGGGTACTTTTTGTGATGTCTGCTAAGAGTATTTGTGTACCTGTTTTTTTGATGGCAATTTTTTGCATTGCTTCTAAGGAGTCTATGCCGAGATATTTTTTGGGTTTTTGTTGTAAGAATGTATAAAAATCTCCAAAACCGCATCCTGCATCCCCAAGTGAAAAGTCAGAAATATTTTTTGGTAAGAGGGAGAGCAGTATATCAAAACGCAGGTGTTGTAATGCTGTTGAATGCCAGTTGAGACCAAGTGGTGTTTCTCCATGGGCTTGCAGTGCTGCAGTGTAAAAGGTGTGATTATTAATCCGAGGCATAATTTTAAATCTTTGTTCAATTGGTTTTACTTATGGATAGGTACTCATTATATGTGATAATACTTAATATTTCAAGATAAGCAGAAGTTTGATGAATAAACCAAGAAAAATGTGTAATAATTGGACAAAAAATGAGGAAAGAAGATGCAAAAAGAGCGATTGGTTTTAGGTGGAGG
>JALWON010000366.1 GCA_027083475.1 Sulfurimonas sp. | reverse complement strand
GACTTTTACAAGCACATACAAAATATGCTTAATTTCTTCGGTTCAAAATATGACATTAATTTTGGCTAGGCACTTAGAGTAAAAGAATTTATAAATTATTTAAAAGTAATGCTAGTCTTCATTTTAGCTACTGATGTTGGTTTAGTTGGCTGGATAGTAAATAGTTATGGAAATTTTAATCAAGTATTAGTATATTTCGCATTGATTGTTGTATTGGTTTTATTAATGGTAGCAGTTTTGATTAATAAAAAGATTATTAAAGATATCAACTCATTGGAGGCTTTATAATGGAAATAGTAATAATAATTGTCGCTTTAGCTTTTATATCTACACTAATATATATCACAAAAGACATCATCACTTCTCATTAGAACAGTACATAATTTTTGTACATTCCTCGTTTCCATTTTGTAAATGGAAATGCATATTAGATAAAATTACTCAAATTTTTTCTTTTCAATTTATGGTATAATTACCCTATCAATACAAAAAGGAGATGTTCATGCAAGATTTTTCAAAACTTAATTCAAACGAATTTACACAAAAAGATTTGATGCTCCATCTTCTCAATGTAACACAACATAGTGCAACACGTGAAGATGTAAAATCAGACATATCAGAACTCTCAGGGCAGGTAGACAAACGTTTTGAGCAGATTGATAAGCGATTTGAGCAGGTAGACAAACGTTTTGAGCAGATTGACAAGCGATTTGAACAGATTGAGAGAAAAATAGAGAAAATAGACGCAAAATTCGATAGATTGCAATGGCTCATTGTGGCTACTATCATTACTGTTTTAGGGAAAGATTATATACTTTCTTTAGTATAAATTTTCTTCGCTTATTCATGGTTAAAGTAAACAAACTAAAAAATCTTATTAACACAATAGATGCAATAGAATTTGCATACCTCTTTGGATCTTATGCAAAAGAAACACAAACAAAGCAAAGTGATATTGATATTGCTGTTTATTTGCATAAAGAAGAGAATACTTTTGATACAAAATTAAAAATTCATCATAAGTTAGAAATTACTTTAAAAAAAGAGATAGACTTAGTCGTACTCAATAGTGCAAAAAATTTTTCCTTGCTTGAAAATATTTTTCATGAAGGTATTGTACTTAAAGATGCAAACAATGATACTCGGATATTGTTTGAACTTTACAAACAGCATGAAATATTGGATTATAAAGTTTTTAAAAGAATGTTAGATGTTGCATAAAATTGAACAAAAGATACAATCTATTGAAGAATTATTGATTTTACTTGAAGAGTTAAAGGGTGATTGTAATGATCGATTTTTGATTGATAAAATATATCAAGTATGAAACTCATAACAAAAAAACTCTCCTACATCCTCTTGATGCTCTTCATCATCTCTATAGTCTCATTTCTTGCTATTCATGCGGCACCAAACAGTTTTTTTGGAGCAGGAGAGTTAAACCCTAACATGACCAAAGAGGCTCTTTCTCAGCTCAAAGCCATTTATGGACTCGATAAATCACTTTTAGAGCAGTATTTGGATTGGGTTTTTAACATGGCACACTTAAATTTTGGTATCTCATTTGTGAGTGGGGCTGATGTGAGTAGTGACATCTTAAAACGAGTTCCTGTGACACTGAGTATGAACATTACGGCACTTTTTTTTGTGTTTGCTATTGCTCTGTATTTGGGCATTCAATCAGCACTGCATTATGAAAAAAAAGAAGATCACATTATCCGCCAAATTGCATTACTCTCTTTCTCTTTACCCTCTTTTTATTTGGCACTACTCTTTATCATCTTCTTTGCACTAAAATTACACTGGTTCCCCATAGCAGGGCTCCACTCTATGGAAGCCAAAACAGGTTTTGCAAATCTCTTAGATATGTCATGGCACTTGACACTTCCTGTTTTGGTGATGGTATTTACAGGAATAGGGAGTATGATTATTTATGTGCGTTCTTTGACTTTGGAGATACTCAAGAGTGATTATTACTATTTTGCCCGTTCTCGTGGTGTCTCGCAGCAAAAACTGTTCAGACGCTATATTTTACCAAATCTTTTACCGCCTATTGTTACTCTGCTGGGGCTCTCGCTTCCAGGGCTTATTGGTGGGAGTGTTATTTTGGAGTCAATCTTCGGCATAGAGGGAATGGGACAGCTTTTTTTTATGTCCGCTCTGAGTCGGGATTATCCTGTGATTATGGGAATTTTGATGATAACTGCTTTTTTGACTTTAGCGGGGAATATTTTGGCAGATTTAATCCTGTTAAGATTAAATCCTTATATGAAAAGAACTTAGTTAAAGAGTGCCTCTAACGCATCCACACTATCTTTTGCTTCTTCTATCTCGCCGTTTTCATTGGTGACACTATCACTCTCGAGGAGTTCTATTTGCATACCTGTAAGCATAGAAGCCAAACGGATGTTAATTCCGCTTTTTCCTATGGCTTTGCTTTTTTGGTCTGCAGGAAGGGTGATAATCGCTTTTTCATTTTCTCCCTCTTCGTTTTGGACAAGTTCTACATGAGAAATAATCGCAGGACTCATAGTACGAGAGATGAAAAGTTCAGGAATCGTCGTGTACTCAATACAGTCAATATTTTCGCCAATGAGCTCTTCACTCACTGCGTTTATACGCACTCCCTTCACACCAACAGTTGCCCCGACAGCATCAACTTGTGGGTGTGTACTCATAATGGCAATCTTTGCACGCTCACCTGGTATACGTGCCGCTTTTTCAATGATAACTGTTCCCTCTGCAATCTCAGGAACTTCAAGGGCTAAAAGCTCTTCTAAAAACTTAGGACTTGTACGAGAGAGCTCTATTTGAATGCCATTTTCTTTGTCCATATTGACACGACGTACAACCGCTTTGATGTGATCACCTACATCAAAAAACTCTCCCTTAATACGACTCTTCATCGGTAAGACAGCACGAATTTCATCGACCTCTATATAGGTTGCGTTTTGTGCATCCACGCGTACAACGCGACCACTCACAAGTGTCCCTACTTTTGATTTGTACTTGTTAAAAAGTTCATCTTCTACAAGTCTTTGTATATGGTATTCAATTTCACGGTGGAGTTGTGAGGCACCTGTTCTTCCATAATCTTCTAAATTATGGTCAATCTGGAGTTGGTCACCAAGTTCTACCTGATCATCATAATCACGTGCTTCTGAAACAGAGATGTAAGCAGGTGCGAGCTCTTCATCTGCGAGGCGTTCATCATCATCTGCAACAACTG
>JALWON010000365.1 GCA_027083475.1 Sulfurimonas sp. | reverse complement strand
TTCTACGACTGACCCTGTTGCTGCAAAACAAGAACTTGATTTTATGAAAGCAGGACTCGATGCAAATCCAGTACTCAAACCGATGATTATTCATGAGGTTGATCCAAAAACAGGTGAAAAATGCCGAGACAACGAAGCAGGCTGTGTCGCAAAAGCAACTTTTGTAATTGCTGATTACTCTGATGACATTAAACCACATTATGTCTCTTGGGTGCGTCAAGTCGTCAAAGACTTAGCACCATACTATGATGATGATAGAATCAACATCACCATTGCAGGTGAGCCTTACTTCCTCTCTTGGATGATGGTTGAACTGCTCAATCACTGGTACCTTTTTGTCCTCTCTATTCTCATTGCGTTTGTTATTCTCTTTATAGAGACTCGTTCACTCAAAGGGGCTCTCTTCCCACTCACTGGTGTTGGAATGAGTATCGTTTGGACCTTAGGTATTATGGGATTTTCAGGCTTTAAACTCACCACTATGGTTGTTTTAACCCCTATGCTGATTCTCGCCGTTGGTATGGGTCATGCCATACAAATAACGCGGCGCTACATGAAATCCATCCGTGATGGAGAGAGTGTAGATGAAGCAAGTTATAATGCCCTTGGATATACTATTATCCCTGCGACACTCTCTATTGTCACCGATGCTATTGGTTTTGCGACCTTGGCATCTGTGGACATCTCATTTTATAAAGCGTATGCATACTTTGGTATGTTTGGAATGTTCTCTTTACTCTTAACAACAACAACAATGATTCCCCTCATGATGTTAATGTTTAAAGATAAAAACCAAAAAACTGCCCCAGAAGGGTATAAATGGGAAGAGAAGTTTGGAACACTTGTTGCCCGTATGCTTACAGGCTATGCAAAGGTGATTCCACTCGCTGTTGTCGCTATTATTATTGCTGTTTCTGTGCACTATACTAAAATTGATGAAGGGATTCAAAATATTGCTTCCTCTACAAAATATAGTGGTATGGAGAAAGTCCAGAAAGTACTCCGTGGTGATGAGCTTGACTTAATGCCAGGTGTTGAAAAAGGTATCGACTATGCACAAGCTGCATTTAAAGTCTATTCACAACCTGTACAAGACATCTTTAAACTCAACACTATGATGCCGGGTGTTATCTCATTTAACATCCCTATTCGTGGGAAAAAGCCCCTTCTTGCAGAGTGTGATGATGATTACTATGATGCCCTTGATGCTGCCGATGAAGCAGGAACACCACCACCGGCTAAAAACTGTTTTGATCCTGAAGAAGATGCACCGCAAGGTATCTTAAACAATGCAACAGTGCTCAAAGCCATGGATACAATGGAAGATGATTTACGTAAAAATAAATTTATCGGTTTTACCGCTTCATATGCTCAGTATATTAAAATTGCAAACATGATTTTAATGACAGAAATGGGTGATCAACCAAGCTTGAAAGACTTCAAAATACCAACTGCACAATATTTACATGCCAAAGATGCAAGCGATGATCGTTCCCCTGATGAAATCGTGCAACTTTATAATGGTCTCCTTGATGCAGCATCAAGTCCGGGTGATTTAGCTTCTATGACTACACAAGATTACAACACAGGTGTTATCATGGGCTTTATTAACACAATGCACCCAAAAGAGACACATGAAGCAATGATGTTCATTCAAAATTATATTGAAAAGCATAAAAACGACCCAGGAATGGATCAACTTGAGTTTGGCTTTAGAAATGCCGATGCCTCTGGTGATAAAGGTCCTATAGCAGATGATACAAAACCAAGCTATGTAAAACCAGGTGTTGGTGGTTTCTTAGGAGCGACAGAAGCAACTCGTGAAGTCACTTTTGACAACTGGCTCTACAATCCACTTGGAACTGCCCTTGCTATTTTCATTGTGGTGACTTTGATTTTCCGTTCATTCATCATCTCTGGAGCTTTGAGTGTGCTTCTTTTTATCACACTCTTTGCACAGTATGGAATGGCTGGGTACTATACTTCACTCCAGTTTTGGAGTGGAAATTTACACTTTGCAAACCTCATTGCACTCTCTATTTCGATGGGTCTGGGTGTTGATTATAGTATTTATATGATTGCACGACTCCGTGAAGAGTTGCAAGAGCATGGTGACTGGTTTACAGCGCTTAAAAACACCATTGCAACGACAGGTTCTTCTGTGCTTATTTCTGTTGTGATTCTAGTGGGTGCGTTTATCCCGCTTATGGCAACAACACTTGGAAATACTTGGGGTGTTTCTGCATATATCACAGAAGCAATTCTCATTGATGTATTTACTTCACTCACTATTCTCCCTCTGATTATATTTTGGCTCAAACCAAAATATGTCTTCTCTAAAAACTAATCCCTTTTGGGATTAGTCACTTTCTTCTAAAATATTAGCTATAATAATGTTATGAATAACCTAGCCTACATTTATAAACTTTGGATTGAAATAGCACAAGAGAGTGGCACACTGACTACAAGTGATGTACTTCTCGCTGCAAAACGCCTTGTTGAAGGGCATAGTGATGCAGATATCAGCCTCTCTATTGATGAATTTGATGAATTTGCTAAAAATATCTCCCTTGAAGAACTCATCGCCTATCTTAACAAACTCACAACATCGAAAAAATATATTATTTTGATTAATCTTTTTATGGTGATTATGCTCAAAAATATTCATAATGAAAAAGTTAGTAAAAAACAAATCACTGCGTTAAAAGAGATTTATATAAAACTCAATCTTCCCTATTTATATGACATTTTATCGCTCTTAATGCAAAAAAAGTATGAAAAAGCGCACACTGTTATTGCTAAAAATGTACCAAATATAGACTTTATCTGTTTTGATCAGCATGCAAAAAGCGAACTCAATCAATCTTTTGAGCACTATCAAGTCAGTTTTATCATCTTGCATATCGATGACTTTTTTCTCCTACTCAATCATAAGAGTCAAGCCCTCCATATCTATAGCTATAAAAATGAGAAAAATCTTTCACTCTATGAAAAATGTCAAGAATTTAAAGAAGAATCCTTTGCATTTGTCAATCATAAAGTCCGAGACCACTCTATTTACTACCTCAACGAAGAGAGTTTTCTGCGTATAACCAATGACAAAGAGGTCATTTACCTCGATACAGATGTACTCAGAAAACTCTTTTCACAAGAGACACAGACACAGTTTTTAGTCTCAGAAATTATCCATCAAGATAAAAATATTTTCAACTGTTCTATTGTCAAAGACCATATTTATAAAATAGAAGCCAACGATTTATATGCCGGTTACTCAAAACGCAACACCATTATAAAAAATGTCAATTTCAAGATTCACGAGGGGGAACTTGTCGCCATTATGGGACCCTCTGGCTCAGGGAAAACGACTCTTTTAAGAACCTTTGTCAAACAAGCAAAAAAACTTCAAGGAGAATTACTCATCAACGATGAACAAGTTTCTCAAAAATACTTTCATCGTATGGGCTATGTTCCCCAAGATGATGTGCTCATCAAAGACTTAAATGTCTATGACAATATGTACTACTACTACCGCCTCCATTTTGGCAAAAAAGAGAGTGATGCCAATGTAGATAAACTCATCTCAAAGCAGCTCAGAAACCTTGGTATCATCGATATTAAATACAGTCCTATATTTGCACAAGGAAAATACACAATCTCAGGAGGGCAAAGAAAAAGGCTCAACATTGCCCTTGAACTCCTCAAAGATGTTGATTTGATTTTGATGGATGAGCCAACGAGTGGACTCTCCTCTTTAGATAGTGAAAATATTATCAGTGAGCTCAAACAAATTACACATATGAATAAAATCATTATTATCAACATTCATCAACCCTCTGCAAGTATGTATAAAGAGTTTGACAAGGTTATTGTTTTTAATGAAGATGGAAACAACATCTACACAAATACAGCCAAAGAGGTCCTCAATATTTTCAAACTTGTCAAAACCGAAGACACCTATATGTTTAATGATAGACGGGCAGATTTAGAAGGGGGCGATCCGGAGCTTCTTTTAGAAATCCAAGCAGAAGAGAAAAGTACCTTTTGGAATCTTTTTAGTTATTTGAATAATTTTACGGAAAAATAGATGTTTAACAATCCAATCACAACCCAAATACATTATCAACTCAAACGCCAATTCAAGATTAAAAGTTATGAAAAGCTCAATCTCATTGTCTCCTTTTTCATCGCACCCCTTCTCTCATTTTTATCAACCTATATTTTTCGTGCGAATGATGATTTGGTACAAAACAGTTCCTATCCTAATTATCTCTTCTTTATGCTCATCTCAGCCATATTTTTTGGCTTAATTAGCTCTGTTTTTGAAGTCATTAAAGATAAAAACATGGTACAGCGTGAATCTTTAGGAGGTGTTTCTATTTTTGGTTACTACCTCTCCAAATACTATGTTTTAAGTTTTTTTGGACTTATTCAAACTCTTCTATATAACCTTGTTGGCATGATTTTTCTACACATTCCTTGGGCATTGGTTGCGTTTAACTCCCTTGTCATGTTTTTTGTCATTGTTGTGAGCATCTCTTTTGGTCTGTTTGTCTCTTCCTTTGCAAGAAATAGTATGATAGCTTCCAATCTCATTCCTGTACTCATTATTCCACAAATCTTACTCGGAGGGCTTATTCCTTACCAAGATATGGACACATCAATCTATATGTGGGAAGACAACTTCAACAAAGCCCCGCCTATAGCAAGAATTATGCCAATCAAGTATGCTTACGAAGCCATCATTACAGGCAATGTAATCTTTACCACAGGCAACAAAGAGGTCAATGACCAGATTGCACAAATGGTTGATTACCTACAAGACAACCAGTTTATGAGTATGCAAACAGAGACTTTTTTAAGTCATTTTGGAGTTGAATATCTTTCAAATACATGGCTTATTAATCTACTCATTATTTTTGGTTTTATTGTTATGACATTTATACTTGGCTATACTCTCTTTTACAGAAGGATTTTCAATGCTTAAACTCTTACTCATAGCAGCACTCTCCTTTGCCTTTTTAGAGGCAAAAAATAGTGTTGGTACGTGCATTCCCATCGGTAAAGTACTCATTTTAAAAAAGTCTATTATGACTTTAAAATTAAGTAAAAAACAAAAAGAGAAGCTTTATCTTTATGAAAAAAAACTCAAAGATAATTTAACAAGTATTAAAGAGGGTACAAAAAGAAAAGATGAAGTCCTCTCAGCTCTTTTTGACAAAGAGAAGTTTTTAACAAAGAAATTTCTCCAAATTACAAAACGGGAAAATAAAGCGGTAAGTGCTGCCATTGCTGAGTATTTTACGAAGATGTACCAGACACTCACAAAAGAACAAAAAAGAAAACTGATAAAACGGTTTAAAAGAATTGAGAAAAAAAGAAGGAAGTCACACTCTAAGTGAGTATGACTACATAACAAGGCGGATGAGTCTTTCGTACTCTGCAGGAATAGGGAATTTTCCCTTTGGTAAAAAGTTATTAATAGCTATATTCATCCATTCACGATTGGTGTGAATTCCTGAAACTTCTATAAAAAACTTCTCACCCTCGCGGCTGAGTTTATAATGATCTACATTAAAATCAATAGGATCCTTTTCACCTGTTGGATGAATAGAAAACGCAATTGAGTTGGATTTTGAATCTAATTTAAAGTCTATCATTATTCTAACACCTTTTCCTTATTTTTTGTATTTCACATCAATTTCTAAACCAATGCCGCCTTTTTTACCAAGACCGATTGTGACATCTTGGTCATTCACCTCTTTTTTGAGTTTTCCGATGTTAATACCATTTGATTGGGCAGCTGTAAAAGTCATATGAAGCTCTTCAAAATCATCTTTACCCTCTTTGATTAAGTTCACAACTTGATCAAAAGTAATGTTTTCAACTTTATTTAAATCGTTTTCATTGAGACCTCTGTCCATCATCTCCATCATCCCTTTACCAACTGTGTAACTCATACCAATTGGAGAGTACTTTGCCACTTTTTTCACTGCACTTAATGCTTTATCTTTTAATGAACTTTTTGCATCGATTTCTTGCCCATCTGCATCTACTATTTCTACTGCTTTGTTTTCATAATCTATATTTGCTTTTACTGACATATTTGTTTCCTTAAAAATTTATTTTTATAATTATATCCAAATTACTTATAGCTTTACATAAAAGTCTGAATTGGTCCATTGAGTTTTGCCGGTAACTCAAACTCTTTGTTAATGATAAACATATCCATCAAAGTTTGCATCCACTCTCTGTTTGTTTTCATCTCATACATAATAACCGATGTATACTCTTCATGTTTTATAAACTCATAACTTGTAATATCTATAATAATTGGGAGCTTTTCCCCTTTCATCATGAGTTCAATTAAAAATGATCTGTCTTTTGAATCAATCTTAAATGCTAAAACCGTTCCATAGCTTTTAATCAACTGATTCAGTACCGTTTTAAAGAGTTTGGAGTTTGTTGCATCTTTACTTGTGTATACTGTATCTTTAACAATATCTTTGAATTTATCCATGATAGACATAAATTAATCTTCCTTTTCCCTCTAATTTGCTATAATTATATTCTAATTTCGATTAACGAATACTTCAAAAGGAAGCCCTGTGAGAAAAAAAACCTTAACATACAAAGATAAAACATTAGATTTATATGTTAATGACAAGAATGAATTCTTTTTTGATGATGAAAACATCCAAAATATTTTTAATCTCACAAGCGATAAACTCCGCCAAATTATAGATATTAATACAAATCGTTTAAATAACCCAAAAGAGTTCTTTTTTGATAAAGAAAACAAACGTTTTTGGAGTAAACTTGGGATTATTAAACTTGGCTTTTTTACACAGCATGATGATAATTTAGGCTTTATAGACTTTTTAGAAAATCTCAAGTTTGAACAACCCCTCGCTGTGCAAGAAGCACGTTTGAGTAACCAAAATCTTTCACAAATTTATAAAACCCTAGAAGAAAAATTTGTTGATTTTTCTAAAAAAATAGAGGGACAAAAAGAGGAAGATGTCGATATGGACGAACTCAAAAAGTTTATTGAGACTTTTAACCTTTTTGTCAAAACAAAAAGTGAGATTTTTCCAAATGAAAAGGCACCTCTGCCTGCAGACCTTTTTGCACAATTTGGCGGAAAAAAAGCACAGCAAAAAAGTAGTATGTTAAGTAAACTTTTTAATCTTCCTGCACAAGTTGAACAGAGTGCTTTTAAATTTGCACAAGGGACCCGTGAAAATGCCTTTGATTTTGCACAAGACACACGAAGCGATGCCTTTACATTCACACAAGATACTCGCGATGATGCCTACAACTTTGCAAGCAATACAAGTAATTTAGCCTTTGATTTTGCTATGAAAACAGAAGATGATGCCTATAAGTTTGCCTCACAACTTGCAAGTGATGCCTACCATTTTGCGAGTGATGGGATGAACTATGGGTATATGTTTGCTTCTCAAGGTGAAGAACTCGGTCCTATGGCAAACCGTGTTTTATGGATGGCTTCCCAAATAGGACTTATGGCAGACAGAATTGGTGAAATGAGCGATAGAATCGTGCATACAGAGCATCTCATTATGAATATGTCTGTCATGATACTCAACTTTGGACTTCTCATAGATGGAACGATCAAAACACTTACTGAGGCAGGGCTCGCTGCTATTGGTATGGTTTTTGACAAAGAGAGTATTCCAAAACTAGAATCCTCCTCACAACATATAGACTTAATTGGAAAAAATGTTGAACTTATCTTGAAACAACAACATGAGTATGATTTAAAAGTGTTAGAAAATCAGGTAGAACTCAGAGAAGTCACAAACCGAGCCCTCGATAAAATAAAACTCGAGTACTAAGCCTTTTTCTTGTTGGCATACGATTGCGCAAGTCCCATAACTGTTTCTAAAATATCACTCATATTATTTGGCAAGGTTGCTCTTGGTGCACTGCTGCTGCCATCTCGTTTTTTCACCAAATTATCAAGAGTAATGATGAAATGGTTGATCTCCTCTAAAGAAGCATCGGGATTTTCTTTGAGTTTATGCAATCTTTCTCGTAAAACATCTTCTATTTCATTATAAAAACGGTGTGTCGAGTCCTCTTTGGACTCAGAAAGATTCACTCCTTCGATAGTCTCTAAAAAGCTCAAAGCCTCCTCTGTTTGTAAAAAGTACGCTAAACGCACCATACCTGTTTTAGAGAAAAAAAGAATAGAAGCCGTATGTTTTCCCTCTTGATACTCTATGCTGTGGTAGGCATAATGCTTCTCTTCTGTCAAAGTATCTAAGGCGTCAACAAGTTTATCTATGCTTGTATGAAACGCAAGTGCGACTTCTTTATGGGAGAGGAACCAAGTATCTTCTATAATAAGGGGGTGTAATTCTAAAGAGTTATATTCTATGAGGGAAAACGAGTGTTTTGGCATCGAAAGCCTTTTTTATGTATTGAGGACACCTCTAAAAACCCTAGTACCTCTCAGTAATACAGAGGAGTTTACAATCAAGGCACTCTTTTGAAACCCTAGCCATAGCTAAGGTGAGAAAGAGTAACGATGAGTGTAGGCTCCTCTGTATTACCCGTAGGGAGGGATAAAAAAAGCAATCTTGCACAAAACTTTTCATCGCCATAGCTAAGGCTATGACTCATAAAAGGTTTTGCACAATCTCATCTTTTTTTCTTCCCTCTGAGAGGTGCTAGGGTTTTTAGAGGTGTCCTTATCTGCGGAGTATTATAACATAAGAAATACTCCGCAAAAAAAATTATTCAGTAATTTTTTTGTAAACACCTTTTGCAGTACCAGCCATAACAACCATTGGTGACATACCAATTGTCATACCTGCACCTGCAGCTTCACCCATGTAGCCTGCTAATTTTTCAATTAATTCAGCCATTTTTGTTTCACCACCAAAACCGCTTACGATTGCTTTTGCTTTATCTGAACCAACTTCACGAGCTTCATCAATTTGAGACTCAAGTGCAGTTAATGCATCTACAATTTTTGCTTCTGTAGCATCCATTTGTCCTTCTGCTATATCATATAATGATGTAGTAGCTGTTGCTGGAGCAGCTGCTTCTTTTTTTGCAGCTGGTTTTGCTTTAGGAGCTGCTTTTTTTGCAGCTGGTTTTTTCTCTGTTTTTGGAGCTGCTTTTGTTGCAGCTGGTTTTTTTACTTCTGTAGTTTCTGGCATAATA
The DNA here is from genome assembly GCA_027083475.1 of Sulfurimonas sp. Lineage (GTDB taxonomy): Bacteria > Campylobacterota > Campylobacteria > Campylobacterales > Sulfurimonadaceae > Sulfurimonas. Next base: position 3,446 of record JALWON010000365.1, on the reverse strand, counting down.
ATTTCTCCGTATAATTTGTTTGTTTTATGATACATCTTAAATAAGTTATAAGTCAAAGATATATATCACATTCAAAATTATACTAATAATAGTATTAATTTAAGCTTATCTTATGATTGTTATAATTTCATCCGCACACCACGAGGCTAAATCATTGTCATGAGTGATCAAAAGCACTCCCATACTCTCTATCCCTTTGAGGATACTTTGCATCACCTCAAGCTGAATGACATTGTCAAGTGCGGAAGTCGGCTCATCCAACAAAAGTAAATCTGGTTGCATAAGCATAGCCCGCAGTATAGATGCACGTTGGAGTTGCCCTCCTGAAAGCTCATGCGGCAGTTTTTTCAAAAGAGTTGCATCAAGGTTAATGAGTCTGAGATATTTATCTAGCTCCTCTATGGATGCAACATCTTGAATCTGATTTAAGAGTGTATAACTCGGATGAAAGGAGCTGTAAGGGTCTTGAAAAACCTGCGAACATCTCTTTGCAAAAATACTCCCTTTATGGGGTTTGAGATTGTTTAAAATCAGCTCAAACAGTGTGCTTTTTCCCACCCCACTCTCACCGACAATTGCCTTAATTTCTCCTTTTTTGAGTCTCAAAGAAAAATCATCAAAAAGCATTTTCTCTTTACTGTAACCAAACGCAAGATTTTCAATGTTTAAGACAAGAGACACAGTTTTATTCGCTTAGAGGGTATTATATATTTTTTCAAGTTCACTGTATAAAACATCAGGTTTAATATTGGCATCGGCTTCCCAAATGTGCTTCATGAGAACATTATCCTCTTCCCCATTCCATATTTTAATATAAGAGCCATCTTTGTAGCCATGGTCTTGACGAAACTGATTTAAGATATTTTTTCCTACATAGAGGCGATAGAGGGTCTCTAAGTTTAAACCACTCATGATGACAAGTTCAAAAAAAACATTGACAAGCTTATCTAAATCAAGAGTCTCTTTTGTAATCGCTAAACGAATTAAATCTTCTACTTTTGCAATCACCTCATCTTGAGTGCCAAAGCGACTCTCTTGTGTATCAAGACTCGAAAATGCTGGTAATTCTGAAAAATGCAAACTTAACTCTTCTGCACCACCTTTAAAATTTTGTGCATAATTTTCAAGCCCTAAACTAATAATAAAATGCCAAACATCTACAACTTCTATCTGATGATTCGCCCAATCTGGCTCTTTATCAATACTTTTCCAATGTTTCCATGAAAAGCTGTCCACCATCTCTGCACACTCCATATAGATACAGCGTTTCCAGTTAATAGTTTTCCCATTTTTTGTGATGCCCTCTGTCCATTTTTCTCCATTGGTTGCATCATTGAGCTGTGCTTGGAGTTGCACCATTAAAAGTATTTTATCCATTATTTCCTCTTTTATTTTAAATATGTTAAAATTCTGCATGAAAAGAATTAACTGCAGACAGTGCCGATACTACTTTGTGACTTGGGAAAATACAAAACCTCATGGATGTAAAGCATATGGCTTTAAATCACCGCAAATTCCCTCTATGGTTGTTTTTCAAAGTAGCGGACAAGCCTGTGCTTTATTTCAACAAAAATAATTATCTCAATTTAAAAAGATAATTTTCTATTCCCTCAGCATCTGTAATGTTGCGTTTTTTCAACATCATCTGTGCAGTTGCATCTTCTGAAAAAACATCATACATATCCATTGGACTCACCATATTATAATAACTTTTCATAAAGTCTAAAAGAGTCTCAAAGTTATCTTTTCTCACAGAATATTGTTTAAACTCTTTAAATTCTGCCCAATTTATTTCCATCTATTTTTTCCTCTTTTGTAAAGCTGATTCCAACTGTGCAATTATCTGCAACATTTTAGCAGAAGATACTGCAAAATTCAAACGCATAAACCCATGTCCCTCTCTGCCAAAACTCAGACCTGCATTCAAACCTAACTTTGCTTCTTTCACAAAAAACTCTCTCAGGGCTCTATCTCCCACTCCTAAACCTCTACAATCAAGCCAAGCGAGGTATGTCCCCTCTATAGGAGTAATTTTTATCAACTCTGGGTACTCTAAACAGAGTGCTTTTAATTGTTCATAGTTTTTATACAGGTGTTGTTTAAGTGCTTCAAGCCAGTTTTTTCCCTCTTTGTAAGCATGCTCAAACGCAACATGCGAAAGTACAGACCCTTGTGCAAAATGCACACGCTCGTATGCTTTTTGAAATTGCTTTTTAAGATGTTCGTCTTCTATCACCACACTACTCATAGCAAAACCCGCCATATTAAATGTTTTTCCAACACCAATAGCACTGAGTGTATATTTTTTTGCATTTTCCAAAGAAGCAAAAGGAGTATGTTTGTTGGGGGCATAGACTAAATCAGAGTGAATCTCATCTGCAAAGACAACAATATTATGTTTGATACATACAGCTAAAATTGCTGCTAACTCCTCTTTTTTCCATACCCTGCCAACAGGATTATGTGGAGAACAGAGTAACAGCAGTTTTGTCTCTTTATCTATCTTCGCTTCTAAATCTTCTATATCAAAAGCATAGTGCCCCTCTGCATCTAAAGCTAAAGGATTTTTCACAACACGTCTCCCAAGTGCTTCAACACTCCGAAAAAAAGGTGAGTACACAGGAGTTTGCACAATTACCCCCTCCCCCTCTTTTGTAAAGGCTTCAATAGCAACCCGCATAGAAGCGACAACAGAGTGTGAATAAAAAAAGTCTTCCCGTTTATATGTGATACCATGCTCATTTTGCATCCATACACGCTGTGCTTCAAATGCACTATCGGGCACTTCTTCATAACCCATAATAGGGTGTTCGAGCCTTTTTTTCACAGCATCAAGCACAAAATCAGGTGTATCAATGTCCATATCTGCCACCCAAACAGGTGTGACATCTTCTGTTTCAAAGAGTTGCTCTCTTAAAGTATATTTCTCTGCGTTTGTGTTTTCTCTTGGGGCAGCCGTTGAAAAATCATACACTATTTTTTGCGCCATATGCTTACTTCTGAGAGAGTATGTTGATATTTTCTTGCTGTCTCTTTAATGACAAAGGCTAAATCTTGCACATGCAGGAGTTCAAATTTTTGTGAAAGTATCTTTTGAAGTGTCTCAAGTGTTTTGATTTCTCTCCCCTGTTCATCTTTGTAACCACCTAACCAAAATGCTTTTTCAGTCGAACTCTCTTGCCAAGTGTAGGGCGATGTAATCATTAAAATTCCATCACTATTGAGTCTCTGAGCAACTGTATCTAAAAAAAGTCGCGGGTTATAAAGTCGATCGATAAGATTCGTTGCCATCACCAAATCATAGCCTTGAAAATTTGGCTTCAAGTTACAGGCATCCCCTTGCCAAAATGTAACTTTGTCTTTTACATTTTCATATCCAAGTTCTTGAAGAGTCACTTTTTTATGACTGACGAGTTCCCCCTCTTCTTTTACACTAAACGCAATGG
>JALWON010000364.1 GCA_027083475.1 Sulfurimonas sp. | reverse complement strand
TCTGCTCCCCATAGCGCCCAGCACTATGCTGAATCTCACCCACATGAATGACACCCTTTAAAAAAGTACCTGTTGTAATGATGACTTTTTGTGCGAAGTACTCATTGAGCAGGTCAGTTTTGACTCCCTTGACTGCACCATCTTCAATGATGAGTGATTGTACCATCTCTTGTGCGAGGTCGAGGTTTGGAGTATTGAGCACAACATTGCGAGCAATGACACGGTATCTGTCCATGTCAATCTGCGCACGGCTCCCACGAACAGCAGGTCCTTTGGTTTGGTTTAAAATACGAAATTGAATTCCCGCTTCATCGGTAATAAGCCCCATCTGCCCACCAAGTGCATCAATTTCACGGACAAGATGCCCTTTAGCAAGTCCACCAACGGCAGGGTTACACGAAGTTGCCCCTACATTTTCAGCAAGCATGGAGACCATCAGTGTTTTGTGACCCATGCGAGCAGAGGAGAGAGCCGCTTCTACACCAGCATGTCCACCACCCACTACTATTATGTCATAATTCATATTTTAAACCTTGTTCTTTTTCTTTAGCGGAATTTTAGCATTTTTGAGTATCATTTGCCTAATATTATGAAGGTTTTAGTATGAGTGAAGAATTATTTAAAGATTATGTCCCTGAAATTATGGTGTATGACCCTGAAGTAGATGGGAGTTATGAGCATAAAGTTCGTGAGGAACATCTTCATGTCAAAGCGTATCTTTTAGAGAAAATTCGCAAAGCAAAAACAAAAGCCAAAGCAGGCGGCAAAGCCCTCTTTAGACAACCAATCAGAACGGAGAATGAAAACTAATGCTTCAAACAGCAAATATAGCCTACAACAATGGCGAGTACGACACAGCTTTTAAACTTTTTAGTGTTTTAGCAGAGAAAGGGGATGCTGATGCACAAACCTCTTTAGGGTATATGTACCAACATGGACAAGGGTGTGAAGTGAATGAGGCAAAAACCTTAGAACTCTACACCAAAGCAGCCGAAAAAAATCAACCCTATGCCCTTTTTAATTTGGCAATTTTATATGAAAATGGCATAGGCGGGGTAGAGCATGACCAGTTTAAAGCACATGAACTGCACTTAAAAGCAGCAGAGCGAGAAGTGCCTCCTGCAATGTATGAAGTGGGCTTGATGCTTGAGCGTGGTTTAGGTTGTGTGCAAAACTACTCTGAGGCGGCTTTTTGGTACGAAGAGGCAGCCAAACGCGGCCATTTAGAAGCGTTTAATAACCTTGGTGTTTTATATAAAGACGGCTTGGGTGTTGTGCAGGATGACCAAAAATGTTTTATCTGTTTTACTCGTGCCTCTGAGGGTGGTTTAGCCCAAGGGCATTATAACTTAGGACTTTTGTATGACCAAGGTGTCGGGTGCGAAATGGACAACGACAAAGCCCTCGACTTATGCCGTAAAGCAGCCTATGCAGGGCATGAAAAAGCAAAAGAGATTATCAAAGGTCTGCAAGAAGATGGGAAGATAGTTTTTTAACAGAGTTATTGAAATAGTATAAAAAATGTAGTATAATGTATCTACAAAAGGATACAAAATGAAAAAAGCAATCAATATTCGTATGGATGAAACACTGCTTTCTGATTTGGACTCGTATGCTCATGAACTGGAGCGTTCTCGTACATATATCATTGAAAAAGCGGTAAGCACATACTTTGATACATTGGATGAAATGATTTCAGATAAAAGAATTGATGAACTTAAAGGTGGAAAAACAGAGGTCTATTCACTAGAAGAAGTGGCACAAAAACTTGGACTGAACTAATGTTCAAAGTTATCGTTCCAAAAGCTACCTTGAAAGAACTCCAAAAAATAGATGCTATAAATCAACGACTCATCTTTACAAAAATCAAAGATTTAGAAGCGGGTGTTTTTACTTCAGATAAAGCGCTTAAAGGCAAACATAAAGGAAAGTTTCGCAAAAGAGCAGGGGATTACAGGATTGTCTATCTAAGAGAGAATGATATTTTAGTGATAACACTCATTAGAATTGCACACAGGAAAGAAGTTTACTGACATTTGTCGTGAAGTTTTAGGTATAATCATATAAAAAAGAGAATGCTATAGATGTTTACAGGTTTAATTAGAGAAATCGCCACTGTGAAAAGTTTTTCAGGAAGTACTCTCTCTTTGCGTGCAAAGTACCAAGCAAATATTGGTGATTCTATTGCCATTAATGGCGCTTGTTTGACGGTGACACAGGTACTGAGTGATGGCTTTAGTGTCGAACTCTCACCTGAGAGTCAAAGTGTGCTTGCGATGGAGAACTACAAAAATGAAGTCCATATAGAACCTGCTATGAAGATGGGCGATAGGTTTGAGGGGCATGTGGTGCAGGGGCATGTGGATTGTATTGGCACCATTGAGCAGATAAAAAACAGTGGAAACTCTTATGATGTTTTTGTCTCTGTAGAGAAAAAACATATTCCCTTTATTGTTCCTAAGGGTTCCATTACTATTGATGGGGTAAGTTTGACAGTCAATGATGTAAAAGCAAATCAATTCCGTTTAACAATTATTCCGCATACGATGAAAGAGACACTCTTTAGAAACTATAAAAAAGGCTCAAAAGTCAATGTTGAGACAGATATGTTTGCCCGTTATGTTTCGCATATCATTGCCCATCAAAAAAATGTTGATGCTCTCTCTTGGGATGAGGTTGAGCACATACAGGCAAGTTATTAAGCTGAGAAGATGTAAAATTACTCAAAAGGAGTCGTTTTATGTATTTTGTTACCAATAGATTTTTTAAAGAGAAAGCAAAATCTCCACAATCTTTAGCAAAGGGCAAAAAACGCACTGTCCGTTTTGATTTGAAAAATAACCTTGTCTCGAATCAAATTTACTTTTGTAAAAAAGAGGGTGAAAAACTCTATGAGATAGGGAGTAGTGCTTTTTTTAATGAGATTAAAGAGAGCGGCTACAGTGATGTTTTACTCTATGTGCACGGGTTTAATAATTTTCCTAAAAAACATATATTTCCTCGAACAGAGCGCCTCCAAAAGATGTATGATGCACACCTACAAACAAAGAAAGTGCTCGTCATCCCACTTATTTGGCCATGTAATAGCAAATTTGGGATGCTTCGTGACTATGTAGATGATCAGATGAATGCAGATGCAAGTGCATTTGCAATGGTGCGAGCATTTGAGAAGTTTATTGCACATTCACAAAAAAATAAAGAGTGTAGTATGCGACTCAATGTTTTAGCACACTCAATGGGGAACAGAGTTTTACGCGAAACACTTATCAAACTCAAATATGAAGTCTTCCCAAAAGTTTTTCCGCAGGTTTTTCGTAATATCTTTTTAGTTGCTGCAGATGTTGTCAATGAAACACTCCATCGTGGAGAGTCTGGGAGTGTGCTGAGTGAGGCTTGTAGAAACTGTGTTGTCTATTATGCAAGTGATGATTTAGCGCTTAATGGAAGTAAGATTATCAATCTCAAAAGCAAAGTGGTTTCTCGGCGTTTAGGCCATACTGGTGTAGAGGATATGCAAAGAGTAAGCCCTAATGTTTACAATATTGACTGTGATGATTTTAACAATCTCTATGATTTTCCTAAAGGACACAGCTATTTTCTTGATGACGATGAGGAGAAAGCTGGAAAGCTCTTTTTACACACTGTTCATGCTATAGAGAGTGGGCGTGTGCACTTTTATAAAGAGAATGCTCTCACACTTTAGTCGGAAAACTCCTCTTTAATAGCCACAAATTTATCGAGATTTGCAAAAAATATCTCTACAAGTTTTGGCTCAAAATGTTTGCCACTCTCCTCTTGAAAGAGTGTCAAAATATCTTCCATTTTCCATGCTTTTTTATAGCAACGCTCACTCCCTAAGGCATCAAAAACATCCGCTAAAGCAGTGATGCGGGCATAAATGCTAATCTCTTCTCCTTGTAAAGCATTTGGGTAGCCACTTCCATCCCACTTCTCATGATGCCCATAAGCAAGGTCGGCGGCGACTTTGAGGAGTGGTCTTTTTGAGTGATGGAGCATTTCATAGCCAAGAGTAGCATGGGTATTCATGATTTCTCTCTCTTTATCATCGAGTCTTCCAGGTTTATTTAAAATAGCATCAGGAATAGCAACTTTTCCAATGTCATGCATAGGGGAAGCTTGTTTGAGCATCTCTGCTTCCTCTTCGCTCAATCCATACTCAAGTGCTAAAAGTTTAGAGTAAGCAGCCACACGTTTGACATGGTTTGCAGTCTCTTTGCTTCTACTCTCCCCAATGGCTCCCATCGTGTAGACAACCTCTTTTTGTGTGATTTGTATCTCATCTGTGAGGGCAACAATATCTTTGACTCTTTCATTGACCTCTTGTTCTAAGAACTCTTTGTGTTGTGCGAGCTCAAGATTGTCTTTGATGCTTTGGATTAAATTTGCATTTGTCTCTTTAGAGAGTAAAAAGACATACGGAATGTAGATAATCGACATAAGTAAGATAGCTTTATGCCCATAGCCATCAAAAGTTGCAATATAGAGCAGTTGGGGAATAATCATGAGAAGAAAAAAGGTCATATAGGTTCTAAAAATTGCAGAGAGAGAAATGATGGCTGCTGTAATGAGCCCAAGGGTCATTACAAAGGAGAAGTATTCAAAATTATTTTGAGCATAATGTGCTCCACCTATGAGCATTACATTCCACCAAATTGCAGAAAGAGCGATGACAAGTGTAAATTTTTTGAGGGCATTTTGCAAATCTTGTATCTCACTGCATGCAATACATTTTCGTATAGCTTCTGAACTAGTAAAACGTAGATACAGCACTAGAAGTTGGAGTGTAAGCCAAGCAAAGAGATAATTATGCGGTACAAAATCATAATAGATATAGGCAGGAACAAGCGAAGAGAAGAAAAGACCAACAAGTGTTTTGTTGGTTTTTGCAACTATCTCTTGGGCAAGTTTAGACAAATGATCGATATGCAAAATAGGCCTCCATATTCTCAAAGTATAGCATATTGTCGGTATAATTATTATAATTTGGTACAATTTCAGAAAAAAATGGATTGCCTATCAAACAGAGAGTCTTAAAAAATAATTTTGGACATAACAGTTTTCGAGAACTGCAAGAAGAGGGTGTAGATGCCATCTTGAGTGGGCGAGATTTACTGATGATTTTGCCTACAGGTGGGGGAAAGAGTCTTGTTTTTCAGCTTCCTACTTTGATGATGGATGGAGTAACAGTTGTTATTTCGCCACTTATTGCACTTATGCAAGATCAGGTTGCAGCCCTCAAAGCACAACAAATTAGTGCCGAGATGCTCAGTTCTGCACAAAGTTTTGATGAGGTGGATGTGATAATAGAGAGTCTGCATCGGGGCGAAGTGAAGTTTCTCTACCTCTCTCCTGAACGACTCAACAACGGTGCAACACTTCAGCTGCTTCATGCCTTAAACATTAACTTTTTTGTTATAGATGAAGCACACTGTATTTCGCAATGGGGGCATGAATTTCGCGATGATTACCGAGCTTTGGGCAACTTAAAAGAGCATTTTCCTGACAAAACAATTGCTGCGTTTACAGCAACAAGTACCGACAATGTCACAGAAGATATTATGCGGGAGTTGCGTTTGGAAAGCCCGCTTTTACTCAAGGGCAAAGTATTTCGCAAGAACATTTTTATCTCTGCACAAAGGAGAGTGAGTAACGGGCATGCCCAACTCAAAAATTTTCTTGCACGCCATACAGATGAGAGTGGAATTATTTATGTGAGTTCGCGTAAAAAGACTGAAGAGTTGAGTGCTTTTTTAAACCAAAATGGCTACAAAGCCTTGCCTTACCATGCAGGATTACCCCAACATGTACGCGAGCAAAACTTTAAAATTTTTGTCAATGACAATGTAAATATTATGGTTGCTACCATTGCGTTTGGAATGGGAATAGATAAGAGTGATATTCGCTTTGTGGTGCATATGTCTTTGCCAAAATCGCAAGAGAACTACTACCAAGAGATAGGACGAGCAGGACGAGATGGGGAAGATAGTGAGGTTTTACTTCTCTTTAACGCAGGCGATATTGTCCTGCATAAGAGATTTTTAAATGATATAACAAACGAAGAGTATAAAGCCCATTTAGATACAAAAATTGATAAAATTTATAAGTATGCTACAAGTGAAGTCTGTTTCCATCAACAGCTTGCAGAGTACTTTGATGACACTTTAGATCCTTGCACTGATAGATGTGACAACTGTCTGAGTTCTGATGATAAACGCCAAGATATAACCAAAGAGGCACAGATGCTTCTAAGCACCATTTATAAAACAAATCAGGGGTTTGGGAAAAATTATATCATCGATGTTTTACGGGGTTCGAAAGAGCAGAAGATTTTAGCCAACGGAGCCGATAAACTCTCTGTTTATGGCATAGGTTTAAACCTGAGTAAAAAAGAGTGGTTTGTGATAGTGGAACGGCTTTTAGAGTTGAAAATCATTACACTTGGAGAGTTTAGCATTTTAGAACTCACCAATGATGCCATAGCAATTTTAAAATCTTTGCAAACTGTAGATATAAAACAGTCGCGTTTAGCGATCAATGTAAAAGAGAAAAAGGTCAAACAAGCGCAAGAGTTTGCATATGATGAGACACTTTTTGAAACCCTGCGCTTCAAACGCAGTGAACTTGCAAGTGAGCTTGGTGTGCCTGCTTATATCATTTTTAGCGATAAAACTTTAAAACACCTCGCCAACGATAAACCTTTTGACAAGGCTTCTATGTTAGAAGTCAATGGGGTTGGAGAGAAAAAGTATGAGCAGTATGGTGAAGATTTTTTAGAGATAATTAATAATGGAGCATAAAGAATGAATGAAATGTATAACATGGGGCTCTCTATCCACTCTATAGGGACAATTATTTTACTCGGGGTACTTCTTTTCAATATTGTCATAATACAACAATCTTCTTCGTATGAGCAGTATAAACGACTCCATAGTATATTTTTGTTGCCACTCAATGCAACGATTTTAGGAGTTGCCCTCTTTACAGGGGTGATTATGATGGCTGCAAAGCATTTGGATTTTACCCTTGCAAATCTTGCGATGATATTTGTTTCGCTTGTTTTGCTCTATTTGGAGAAAAAACGCACGCACGCTTTAGCGATGTATAAAACTGTTGGTGTGAAAATTTTAGCTATAGAGATACTCCTTATTTCGCTTATTGCATCTTGGATGTGGCTCTCATGATGTACCTTTTGAATGAAAACGCAGGAGATGAGACACTAGTGCTCAAAGGTGAGACACATAAATACCTTGTTAAAGTGCTGCGACATGGTGTAGGTGACAAGCTCCAACTTAGAAGTAAAGCATCTATTGAAAATCTCCATTTGTATGAAATAGTGCGTATTGAGGGAAGAAGTTTGACATTGCAACTTCTTGAGAGTCAAAAAAATGAAGTGAAGCCTTTAAAAAAGCTGCATATTGGCTGGTGTGTGATAGAGAGTAAGTCCATTGAAAAGATGCTGCCGAGTTTGAATGAAATAGGGGTGGATCGCATCTCTTTTATTTATTGTGAGAGAAGTCAGAAAAATTTTAAGCTTGATTTTAAAAGATTTGAGCGTATTTTAGAAGCTTCTATGCAACAATCGGGCAGAACCGCTATGATGGAGCTCGATACATACAAAAATTTGCATCAGTTTATCACAGCATTTCCAGATACCAAAGTCTTTGATTTTAGTGATACCATTTTGCAAGGGAACAGTGATTTTGAACGGGTGCTCATAGGATGTGAAGGGGGCTTTTCTAAAGAAGAAAAAGCATTTTTGCAAGCCCAAGATGTTTTTCGGCTTGATACTCCAATGATACTGCGCTCAGAGAGTGCAGTGATGGCAGTAGCAAGTAAGATTTTACTTTAGTATCCCTTTATGCTAAAAGGAGATAACTCACAGCAAAGGCAAGTGCAGCTGCAACAATAAATGAGATACCAAACATTAATGCTGAGATCACTTTAATGACAGGTTGGTATGTCCATTTAACAAGTAGGATAATAAGTGAACCTACAAACGCAGGGATAAATGTGTATGCCATGATATGCACAAGTCCAAATCCATTTGGCAGAAAAAGAAAATTGGCAACACCTAAATCTGCAGCAAAAATAACGATGACATGCATCACCATATAACGAACTGTTCCAAGTTCACGAATACACTCTGTGGGTTTTCGCTCTTCTGTAAAGAGACCTTTCATATCTGAAAAATTTGCATTTTTCAAAGATTTTTCTTCAAATGTGATAAACACGAGGAGTGCAACAACAAACGCGACAACGATTAAAATAAGCATAGTACCCATGGGATTTCCTTTTTATGTTATATTAAAAATTATTATATCATAAACTAGGCTTAATATAAGATAAAGTTCTCATTTAGCTATTTTAATTTGGATTAAAAAAAGTAAATCTATTTTTACCTGCTGCTTTGGATTTGTACATCATATTATCTGATCCAAGTAAAAGAGATTCTACATCTGTACCATCTTCTGGGTAAAGAGTTATTCCAATGCTTGTTGAGAGTTGGAGGGTGTGACCATCTATCTCTAATGGTTGCTGAATTTTTTTTCTTATTTTTTCTGCGAGGGCTTGCACACTCTCTTTGGAATGTATATTTTTGACAATCAAAGTAAACTCATCGCCTGAGAGTCTTGCAAGTATGTCATTGTCTCTGTGTGATGCGCTAAATCTTTGAGTCATTGCCTGGAGTACTTTATCTCCTAGGGCATGTCCATAGGTATCATTGACTTGTTTAAAGTGGTCAAGATCCATAAAGAAGAGTGCAAATTTTTCTTGATTGCGTTTGGCATCTTTGATAGTTTGCGCAAGTCTGTCCATAAAAAGAGCTCTATTTGGTAAGCCTGTGAGGTAGTCAAAGTGAGCTTTATAGTGGAGTTGTTCATTACTCTCTTGAAGGGCTTGTGAGAGTTCGACATGTTCTGTGATGTCTGTTGCTATTTCAATAATGCCTGTACAGTGATTGTTTTCATCAAAGAATGGTGAGGCTGAGAGTTTGACAAAGCTGTTTGTGCCATCTGCTCTTTTATGGTTATGGACAACATCGATAGCTTGTTTGCTTTGCAGGACTTTTTCAAGTGGGCAAGTATGCTCTGCACCATCACAAGGTGTTTCTCTGTAGTGCGATATTTCGTAGCATTTAGGATTGTTATTATCTATAAATGTTCTGCCGATAAGGTCTTTTTTGCGTGCTTCATTCATCATGGAAACAGAGTAGTCATTATTGATAACCATCATAGGGGTTGGGATACTGTCTAAAATTGTTTGTGTAAACTGATGTTCTTTTTGAATCTGGAGGACTGCTTCTCTCTTTTTTGTAATATCGATGATAAAACCATAGAGTTTTTCAGGTTTTCCCACACTGTTTTTTCCTAGTGTAACAATATCTAAAACCCAAATAACACCACCATCTTTTTTGAGCATTCTATACTCCATAAAGTGGTCCTTCCCATCAAGGGTACAAGTGGTACAGTAATTTGCATTATACTCTCTATCTTCTGGGTGTATCATCTGTTTCCAAGATTCAAAATCTTTCCATTCTTGAACAGGATAACCGAGTATGTCATCAGAATTTGCAGAAACACAGGTAAATTTGTCTGCCTGCAAGTCAAATTCCCAAGCGACTCCATGGATGTTATCAAGAAGATTCCGTATACTTTTAGATTTTGCACTGTTATCTTGAATGAGGGCTATAAGTTCATCTTTACTGAGGGCATGTAAGTCTTGAGTGTTTTGATACATATTGTTTCCTGTGAATTCTCAATTTTTTATTGTAGCACAAATTGATAAAAAAGGATAATTTTTATTCAAATTTCTTATAGTTTATTGAGACTTATAAAAAAATAATAATTATTTCGCTATAATTGCATTTCTAAAAATCTGCCCCCATACGGATTTAAAAAACTATATAGATATACGTACACACGACGTGTATCAAAAGGCAAAAAAATGAAAAAAGATTTACACCCTAACTTTGTAACGTGTACAGTAACATGTGCATGTGGAAACACTTTTGAGAATAAAGCGGCTCAAGATACACTAAGAATTGACATCTGTAACGAATGTCATCCATTTTTTACTGGTTCTGAAAGAATGGTTGATACTGCTGGACGTATTGAAAAATTTAATGCACGTTACGCTAAAAAGTAATCTTTAAAGATTTGCTTACTCTTGTTCCAACTCCGATTGGAAACATTGGCGATATCTCACTTCGGGCTATTGAAGCTCTCCGTGAGGCCGACACACTCCTTTGTGAAGATACCCGTGTCACAAAAAAACTCATCCATATTTTAAAAGAACGCTACCAAACTCCTTTTAAAGAAAATCAAGAATTCATCTCGCTACACTCCCATAATGAACAGGCTTTTGTTGAAAAATTAACCCCCTCTTTTTTTGAGCAAAATGTTGTTTATGCAAGTGATGCAGGGATGCCTGGTGTGAGTGATCCAGGGCAGGCACTTGTGGCATACTGTCTCAAAGAGGGGGTTGCTTATGATGTACTCCCTGGTGCAAATGCCGTACTCACTGCATTTGTGGCAAGTGGTTTTGAGCAAACGCAGATGCTTTTTTTGGGTTTTTTAGACCATAAAGGCAGGAGTCGGAGTGCAGGACTCCTTCAAGCACTGCACAATGGTTATACAACTGTCTTGTATGAATCACCTCACAGGTTAGAAAAACTACTCGCAGAAATAGCCGATGAGGCACCTTCAAGGGAGCTTTTTTTAGCAAAAGAACTCACGAAAAAATATCAAAAATATTTTCGAGGCCGTGCGAGTGAAATCATGCAGGAGTTGAATGGAAACTTTCGTGGGGAGTGGGTTGTTGTGATTCGTGCAAGTGAAGCACACAATGATTCAGCGATTACACAAAACGATATTTTAGCACTTGATATTCCAAAGAAAATGCAAGCAAAACTCATCAGTAAAATTACAGGAGAAAATACAAAAGTTTGCTATCAGAGACTTTTATCGCTATAATTATTTCGAGTAAATAATCGGAGTAATACATGCAGGGTATTTATAAGGATGAAAAAACACAAGAGTGGTATTTTCCACAAGCGAGTTATATACTGAGTGAGACAGATGCAAAAGGAATGATTCTTTATGCAAATGATTTGTTCTGTGAAATTGTAGGATACACTATAGATGAATTACTTGGAAAACCGCATAACATAGTGCGTCATCCTGATATGCCCCGTGTTGCATTTAAGGGGCTTTGGGATGATGTGCAATCTAAGGGTTTTTGGAATGGTACGGTTAAAAATCTTCGTAAAGATGGCGGTTACTACTGGGTAGATGCAACTGTGTTGCGTAAAACTAACAGTGATGGAAGTATCACTTATCTCTCTATTAGAAGAGTTCCCAATCGTACTACAGTGGATGAATGCACTGTATTGTATGCCAAACTACGCAGTAAAGAGTAATCTTTAGAATATTTAGATAAAATACTTTTTATGTTAATTTATGCAAAACAACCAATCTATTATTTGATAAACAAATACCCGCAAAAGATAAAAAAACTCTATCTTGCCAAAGAGATAGAGAAAAAAGAGTACTCTCGTTTGATGAAAATGGGTTTTGAGATAAAACGCATTCCCAATGAGGCAGCACAAAAAATGTGTAAAAATGCTTCACATCAAGGTTTTTTAGCAGAAGTCGATACTATCAACCTGCAACCCTATGATTTTTTCCTCGATAAAAAGTTTGTTTTAATCCTCTCTGGTTTGACTGATATTGGCAACATTGGAGCGATTGTTCGCAGTGCCTATGCCCTTGGTGTCAATGCTATTGTCGCTTGTGGTGTCAAGTCGCTGCCTTTAGAGCATATTGTCCGTACGAGTACAGGGGCTTTGTATGATATGCCTTTTGCGATTGAAAACAACATTCATGATGTCTTAAATGATTTTAAAATGTCAGGCTTTACTTCTTATGGTGCAGATATGAGTGGACAAGATATACGAGAGACTCGGATTGATAAGAAAAAAGTTTTAGTGTTAGGGAGTGAGGGAGAAGGCTTGTCCTCACGTGTTGTGTCAAAACTTGATTGTCCTGTGAGTATAAAAATGAAACATGATTTTGATTCACTTAATGTCAGTGTAGCAGCAGGAATTTTAATGGATAGGATGCGTTCATGAATAAAGATTTAAAAAAACTCAAGACCTTAGGGGCTCAAAAAATACATGAAGATACCCATATTGCACTTACTTATGTGCAGAGTATGTTACATGCAAGTTTTGAAGGATTAACACAAGTCCAATTTCTTGGGTTTGTTTCTATTTTAGAGCGAGAGTACGATTTAGATTTATCAACACTCAAAGCAAGAGGTCTGAGTTATTTTGCAGAGGAACAAAGTGCTGAGAAGAGCGTTTTTATAGCACCTGAGAAAAAAACGAATTTTACAGCTTTATACGTTGTGATTGTGTTGATGATATTTTCTATCGCTGTCTATGTAAGCTATGATAATCAACCAAAGAGTGTGAGTGAACCAGAGACGAGTAATCATACCATTGAAAAGGTACAGCAAGAAATCTTGCACAAAGAAGCAAAAAAACCGATTGTTTCCGTAGTTGAACAAAATCTTACAGCAGAAGCAAATGTTTCTCAAGAAGCGAATGTTTCTCAA
>JALWON010000363.1 GCA_027083475.1 Sulfurimonas sp. | reverse complement strand
GTGTAGGTGTAGCAACAGTCAGCCGTTTAACAAAGGGTTTAATAGCACAAAATAGAACACTTGTGGAACATATGGTGCAAACTTCTATACAGGCACATGAGCAAATGGAACACTTTGGAACACTAAAAACGGAACACCAGCAAAGTGTTTCAAAAGTTGTAGATGATAAAGTAAAACACCTCGAATTTATAAACAGAATAACTCTTAAAAATCTTCAAGTGATGGCAAAAAAGATAGATGAAAACACTACTATTGCAGAGCATAAGATGATAAGTGAAGCAACAGATAAAAGTGCAGTTACTTTAGGTGTAGCAGATCGCTTCGCTCCAAAGATAGATACAGCAATACAAGTAAACACTAACGATGATAAAGAAGTTACATTTAAAAGGCTAGGAAATGCCAACGATTAACTTGTTACCGCATCAAGACGACTTTGTTTTTAGTACGGACAAATATCCCGCAATCATTGGAGGGCTTGGCAGCGGTAAGACAAGAGCAGGCACAATAAGGCTTATTAAGCTTATGATGGAAGACAAAGATATAGATACTCTATACCTTATGCCAACGTATGACTTAATAAGGCTTAGAGCTATTACAGGAGTAATTGAAGACTTGGAAGCAGTAGGACTAAAATATACGCTCAATAAATCAACTTCTACAATACAAGTGCATGGACATGGAAATATTCTATTCAGGTCATACGACAGACCAGAGAAAATCATAGCTTTTGAAGTCGCTCATGCAATAGTTGATGAGATAGACACTTTAAATAAAGACAAAGCAGAAGAAGTATGGAGAAAAGTAGTAGAGAGAATAAGACAGACTTCCAAAGTACCAAACTCAATCGCTTGTGTAACTACTCCCGATAACGGTGTAAGCGGATTCGTTTATGACAGATGGGTTAAAAACAAAGCTGCTGGCTACAAGATAATAAAAGCATCAACATATAACAATCCTTTTCTGCCTGAAGACTACACACAGCAGATACTCAATAACTACGACGGTATACTAGCAGATTTATATCTAAGAGGCGAGTTCGTATCACTTAATCAAAATAAAGTATATTGGGCGTACGATAGAATTAAGCATCACATCGACAGAGTTGTTACTGATAAAGATAAAATAATATACTACGGACAAGATTTCAACGTTGGTGGAAACGTAACGATAGTATTTGTAATAGATAATAACATTCCTATAGCTGTAGATGAGATATTGTCAGTAACTACACAAGACACAGTACAAAAAATAAATGCTAAGTATCCAAATAAGACTATTGTAGCGTTCCCTGATAGTTCAGGAGGAAATGAGAGTGCAAATGCTCCTGTTTCGAGTATAGCACTATTGAAACAAGGTGGTCACAGGGTTGATGCTCCTTCAAAAAACCCATTCGTTCGTGATAGAATAAACGCAGTAAACGGACTGTTTTCTCATAATAGACTATTTATAAACTCTAACACTTGCGAGCAGTTGGCATTTTCTTTAGAAGCACAAGGATATGATGAAAAGAATAGACCAGAGAAGTATAACTCCCATCCAGCTATTGATGACTATTGCGATGCCCTTGGGTATTTTATTCATAGAAAATTCGCAATAAAACGACCAACATTAGTAAGTGGTAGGAGAAGATAGTATAATACTTAAAATGTTTAAGGAACTGATATGAAAAATGATATTACTTTTGTTAGAGATGAATACGTTAAGCATCTTCCACAGATGCAAATATGCGAGGATATATATGAGGGAATATCCACAAGTATAAAGCATCTTGTTAAAAACTCAAATGAATATCAAGAGGACTTTGATAACAGAAAAAAAAGAGCTACTCTAAATAATTTTGTAGAAAGAATTGTTAGTACAATGGTAGGAGAAATTTTCAGAAAGTCAATTTCATATAATAATATATCAGAAAGAGATATTGAATTTATTGACAATGCTTGCAATGGGCTTGACTTAAATCAATTCTCAAAGGATATTGTGTCAAGTGCAATACTGTACGGAAAGGCTTATATACTTGTGGATATTCCAAAAATTGGAGGTATCCCTTACTTTACAAAGATAATCAGACCGCAGTTAATTAATTGGAGAAAAGACAGCGAAAATAAGTTTAAAATGGCTGTAATAAAAGAATATTATCAAGAGGATAGCGGCTTCTCACTTGCTAATAAGCTCCAATATAGACATATTAAAGAAGATGGGAATATTGATATATACAGGACTACAATCGGAAATAAATTGGAATTGGTAGAGAGTATTACAACTTCTTACAATTACTGCCCTCTATTTGAAATTGATATTGATGATGTTCCCCCTCTTTATGACATTGCAAAAGTAAATATAAAACACTTAAATTTTCAAAGCTCTCAAGACGATTATCTTTTGGAGGCACTAACTCCAATGCTATTCGGAAAAGCGTTGGGCATCGAAGCAGAAAATGATGTTTTAGGCGCAGATATAAAACCACAAGCTCCTAAAATGGTAATCGGTGTCAGAAGTGCAAACTTTGCAGACGACCCTGAGGCGTCTCTTGAATGGGTTGAGATGAGTGGACAGACTTATGACATATCGAGCAAGCATCTTCAAAAAATGGAAGACGATATGAGCGTGAGAGCTTTAAGACTTCAAAGCGAAAGCATTAAAACGAAGACAGCCACTCAATCGCTACAGGAGAACAGCGAGAAGCAATCACGGCTTGTAGATATTGCAGACGATTACCAAAATACTATAAACAATTCCGTAAAAGCTCTTTATGAAATGAGATATTCAAGACAATTCGTAGGAGAAATCCTTGTAAATAAAGATTTCAATATAAGCGTAAATCAAACAGTAGTATCTGATATTAATCAGGCGTTTATATCTGGTATGGTAACTCAAAAAACAGCTCTTGAAGCACTAAACAAAACAGAGGTTTTTGACATTACAGACATAGATGCAGAGGTTCAGGAAACAGAACGCCAAAATGTTGGAATATAATTTACATCAACTAAGCCGTGTATCGCCAGAAGCAGAAAAAAAGTATATAGCATCTCTTGAACTAGCTTACAGCAGAGCTGTAACTGCTCTTAACGAGAGAGGAGGTCTATATACAAAGGCGAGACTGCAACGAATCATTATAGAAATAAATAATGAACTTAAGAGTATCAATCAAGAGTTCTCAAAAAATATCTACAACGATATTGGGGAAATAATATATGCTAGCCAACAGTACACTCAAAAAGAGCTTGAATGGAGTATTAAATATCCATTAGCTAAAGAG
>JALWON010000362.1 GCA_027083475.1 Sulfurimonas sp. | reverse complement strand
CATCTGTGACAATTTTATACCCAAAATCATCTTTCACTTTTTGCAATATTCGCAAACCCTCTTCCATGCCAAGCCCACGAAATGAGGCTAAAGATGTACGGTTTGCTTTATCAAAACTCGATTTAAAATAGAAATCTATAGCTGCATCATTATGGTACTTCTCTAAGCCCTGTGCAATTTTAAACACATTTGCTTCACTCTCAATGACACATGGTCCAGCCAAAAGTTTCATCATTTACCCTTTTAAAATAGTAAGAGGATTATAGCATAAGGAGTTTAAACTCTCGCCACTAAAATTCCAGCAAAAACAATAAGTAAAATCCCTATACTTGTCAAAAGCGAAGGAAAAGCATCGCCAAGCAAAAGTCCCAAAGCAATAGAAAATAAAATATTGCTATAACTCACTGCCCCAACAATGCCTGCTTTTGTGTAGCCATAAGCTTTTGTCATCAGTAGCTGAGAGATGGTCGCAAAAATTCCCATGGCGATGACATAAACCCACACTATCCCTTGTGGCATGGTAAACTTTCCAAGTAAAAAATCAAGTTCTGGTGCCTGAAAATAGGGTGAGACAAAAAACAAAACGAGGGGTCCAAGTGTGCCTGTAAGCATAAAAGAGAGGACAATTGCACGGGTATCGTAGTACTGTTTTAACTCTCTAACCGAAGTATACGCAAGGGCCGCACCGACTCCGCTAAAAATGCCAAGTAAATCATATTTGGAAAAACCTAATCCACTTGGCTGTGTGATAAAAAGTATACCAATAAAGCCTATAAATACAGCACTCCAAGCCTTATAAGAGAGCTTTTCATGCAAAAAAATCCACGCAAAAACAGCGGTGAAGATAGGAGAGGTTTTTGAGTAAGTCATGGCATCGCCTAAAGAGATATGTGCAATATTATAAAAAAAAGCAAGGAGTGCAATAAAACCGATAAAGCCACGAAAAAAGAGTAAAAACGGCTTGCCTCCTTTGTGTTGCATCGGCGATTTTATAACCGCAATGCCTACTAAAACAACCCCTGCAATATTTCTAAAAAAAACCACTTCTAAAGAACTCATGCTTTGTGAAGCGAGCTTTGCAAATGCACCCATCACCGCAAAAGTGAAAGATGCTATGAGCATATACTTGACACCTTTGTTCAAATCTAGATGCCTAAAACAGTGTTGATTGAGTAGCGCATATCATCATCAAGATTATCCATACTCGAGAGCATCCATCGTAAGTAGCCAGCATCTTCTCGTGCGACTTCAGCGAGTTCTTTGCCCTTATGTTTTCCAAATCGAAATGTTTTTACTAAGATAGGAGTTTTTGTGAGTTCTACCATCTTCTCTACAGGATTTACATCTGGAAATTGTTCACTCACTATCGTTTTGAGTCGTGAGAGTAAAAGTTTTAAAACAAGTACATCCCCAATGGCATCATGTGCTTTGACCACAATGCCCAAAGCATCTGCCTCTTTTGCTTCCTCTTTATAAAGCTCCATTTTATAACGAAAATATTGCAATCTATGTGCCTCTTCATCAGGTAAAACATGTTTTGCAACACGCAGTGTGTCTATAACTTGCATCTGGTTCTCAAAGCCCTCTTTTGCAAGCATTTTCAAATCAAAAGGGGCATTATGAATTATCATATAATTATCACTACTATTGAGTTCTTCAAGTCTTTTATACGCCGAGGTTTCCACACAGGCAGGTTTACCCTCTATCATCTCTTGTGTGATGCCATGGACTTCCATCGCCCCAAAACTAATGGGTACGGGGGCAGTGTTAAATTCATTATGTACCTCAACCTCTTTGGCTCCTAATACCAGATACCCAAGCTGAATTACTCTATCTTCTTCTCCTGTTCCTGTTGTTTCTGTATCTAAAATCACATATTTTTTTGCCATATTTTTTTCCTATTTTTTACTTTCATAATAGACATGAAATGTTTTTGTTGCATTTGAGGGAACACGAACAAGAAAACGCAGCAGATTGCCTTTTACAAGCTTGTACTTCTCTTTTGTCTCTACAATGGAATCTGCCCTTGTATTAAAAGGAACAAGGAGTGCTATCTCTTTTGGTGCATTGCTTGTATTTTTCAATGTATATTTGACACTCACACGAAAACGCTCCTTATCATCATTACGTTGCATGAGTGTTTGTTTGACTTTTATATCGAAATTTTTGCCGATTTTGAGTTGTATATCTGTTTTTTGAGGAGTATGTTCTATTGCATCTTCACCGATGAGGACAGAAGTCCCATGAAGTTTTGAATATACACGAAATGTTCCCTTTGGTAAAGGAGTATCAAAACCTTTTAAAGAGACAAATTGTTCAACATCACTCCTTACTTCACCGTGAAGGTATTGTGGTTGCACCGCCCGCAGACGATACTCTCTTTTTATAGAAATGCCCTCTTTATTCAAAAACTGCATCGCTGTTTTTTCATTGTTAGCAAGATTTACTTGAAAGGGAATCTTATAAAAATGATAGCCCTCATGTGCTTCTTCTCTCACAGCAGGAGCCTCTGCCATCATCGCTTTCATGGAACGCATTTGTGGCATTCTCTCTCTATGGACACGATGCACATCCCCTGCTAAAACATACAGTGCAGTCTCTTGAAATGCTTTTCCTGAGTGGTTATCTATGCTGATCCAGCCACTCAAATCTGCTTCATCTTCATAAAGATTTACAATATAATAACTCCTCCAAGTAATATTTTTGACAATATAATCCAACTCCATTTTCGCATCTATCGCTTTATGGGTTTGAATGTTCCACACTAAAGAGGGTTGTGTCATAAGCGATGCAGGAATCTGTTCAAATACAATATCTTGTGTTTGCACTGTTCGTATCTTATGACTCGGCATTCTCACTAAAGCCTCTTTTGCAAAAAAAGCGAGGAGTGTCACTTTGACACCCTTATGCAAAACAGTTTTGCCAACTGTTTTTTCCAAAAGTTTTGTTCGTGTCAATTTATCATAACGGTACTGTTGGGAGAAAAGTTCTACGCCTTTTGGTAAAACAACATTGACAGAATCACTCTCTATGCTCCTTGCTACACCTTTATAAAGTATCTGCGTATCCCCTTTTTTGAGTGTAAGCTTTCTCTCTTCATGGACTAAGCCCATATTGGAGTTATAGACAATAAGTGAAGAAGAGGCATTGAGTATGCCAACAAAAAGTATAAAAAATATTTGTACTGTTTTCATAAATATCCTTGAAAAATATGATACACTTATTAAAATAATACTCAATTAATAAAGGTTGCTCC
>JALWON010000361.1 GCA_027083475.1 Sulfurimonas sp. | reverse complement strand
GGTTTGCAGGGCTTTATCTTCGCCTTTGCTCACCTCTCCATCGACAAATGCAAGCTGAATTAGAAAACCCATAAACTGTTGCTGTTTTTGCTTGTCTCTACGGGTTGCTTCGCCTAAAGCTCTCGCAATGGCTTGAATATCATCATTTCTTTGTTTCTCTTCATTAAAAATATCTTTGAGAATCTGCTTGGTTTTTTCAGGCTGAGGAAACACAGCCGCGATGTCATCAAACATGATGCCGATGAGTTGTGCTTCGAGTGCATCGACTCTGCCATCAGCCTTGGCTACTTTAGCAACAAGGGCAACAAAGAGTCCTAAGTCACTCTGCTTGATAGAACTGTAAGAGACAGAAAAATTTTTAAAAGCCTCTTTGGAGTAATCTTCATATTTGCTATAACTTTTAAACACATAGTAAAAAACTGCACCAAGGAGTGCAAGAACGATAAGATTGGACATTAGTGTACCTTTTTTTCTGCAATTATATCGCTTTGCAGTTAATGTTTTTCAACAAATAAGTAAAAATTATTTTTTATATGCTACAATATTTCCATAACTCACTCAATAGGAAAAACAATGGCAATTTTATCTGCTGATTATGCAAACTTAGATTATGAAACAATGGCACAGGCTATTGGGCTGAAGGCAAAACATGTCCCAATACTTTTAGAGAGTTTTTTAGAAGAGGCAACGGCATCTATTACACAACTTGAGAGTGCAATCGTCTCCAATGATTTAGCAACAGTCGCGTCTCAGGCGCATGCAGTCAAAGGGAGTGCGGGCAATTTACGTCTCAATGAACTCTATGAAATGTCCAAAGATATGGAACTCGCAGCAAAAGCCAACGATACTGCTTTTGATTATATAGGACATCTCCAAGCACTCAAAACAATAATGGATACAATTACTCTGTAAATAGAGGAAGTTTCATGCATTTAACAATCCAAAAAAAGCAACTCCTCATTACGATCATACCGATTGTTGCACTTGTTTTTTTTGTGAGTCTGCTTGTTTTAAAGGATTATAAAGTCTATGTGCAAAACAAGGGTCTTATAACACAAGTAAACGAGATACAAAAAGTGACACAATTGGTATATAACCTCCAGTATGAACGGGGTTTGAGTGTTGCAACTATAGAGCAAAAGAGTGCTTTTTTTGTGAAAAAAATGCAAAAGTATAGAAAGGAAGTCGACAAGAGTGCAACAATTTTTTTACATACTTTTGAGACAAAGCATTCAGCATTAAGCCAAGAATTTTTTAAAACGGCACAAAAAAAGATAAATACACTTCCTTCTTTTCGTAAACAGATAGATGCGGGTGTTATTTCAGCACAAGATGCTCTGCGGGTGTATACAAATTTTACACGGGTACTGTTAGAACTTATAAATGCTTTTTCTTTACAGACCAACGATGAAGTGCTTGCCACATATAGCATTGCTTTGCGAAAGATTTTGTTACTGCAGGAGTTAAGTGCACATAAAAGAGGGGAAATAACACGCCTTTTAAGTCAAGATGAGATTAGCGATAAAGATAGATATGGTATCTATATGAGTATCAAAAATGAACATAAAGAGAGTAAGTATATTAAAATAGTGTTAGAAAAAACAAAGTATAAACAAACACTCTATGATATAAAGAAAAATTATGCCTTTTTAGATTTGAATTACTTGTTAATGACACCACAAGAGTGGTTTGTGCAGTCAAGTAAAAAGATAGATACCATTTATAAAGTATATGAATCTTTAAGAAAAGATATGCTGACTCTCTTGCAAGCAAAAAATGAGACACTCAAAAAGCATTTAATTCTTGAAGTTGTTGGTACTTTTGCTTTCGTGTTTTTTTTACTTTTTATTAACCTTTATGTCTCGCAAAAAATCACAAACTCTATAAAAAAACTTGGGAGTGGTTTAAATGACTTCTTTAAATACCTGCATTTTCAAGGGGAAATTCCAAAGCCTATAGAGATAGACACACATGATGAAATTGCTAAAATGGCAAAAAATATCAATGAACAGATTCTTCTTTTAGGCGAAAGTCTGAGCGAAGCTGCTGATTTTATTCATGAAGTGACAGAGATTGTTTTGATGATGAAAGAGGGCGATTTTTCTGAGAGACCCTATTTTGAGCCAAAAAATCCTAACTTGGTAGAACTGAAAAAAGTTTTTCTTGAGCTTATGGAGCTTATTAGTGAGAAGATTAAAGAGCAAACAACTTCACTAGAGCGGCTCAATAGTTCTTTAGAAGACAAGGTTTTTGAGCAGACACTTGAACTCCAAAACCAAGTAGAAATTGTTACAAAAGCAAGAGATGAAGCCATTCAAGCACAGGTCATGAAAGATGAATTTTTGGCGAACATGTCACATGAAATTCGTACACCGCTCAATGGGATCTTAGGTTTTGTGGCTATCTTGAAAAAACAGATCAAAGATGAAAAACAGTTAGAATACATACGGGTAATAGATGAGAGTGGAAAATCTTTACTGACTATTATCAATGATATTTTAGATTTTTCAAAAATACAGAGCGGAAAATTTATCATCGATAAGCACCCAACGGAGATAGTCGCATCTATGAGTGATGTGGCAATGCTTTTTGCTTCAAAAGCGTATGAAAAAGATCTGCTCTATGCTGCGTTTATTGATCCTCAGATACCGCGCCTTGTAAAAGTCGATGTAACACGAGTGAAACAGATTGTTTCAAATTTACTCTCCAACGCAATCAAATTTACACCGCATTTTGGAGAGGTGAAAGTTACTGTGTTATTTAAAAATGCGCAACTTGTTATTGGGGTGCGAGATAGTGGGATAGGTATCTCAAAAGCGAATCAGAAAAAAGTTTTCTCTGCGTTTACACAGGCAGATGGCTCGACAACACGAAACTATGGAGGAACAGGGCTTGGACTCTCTATATCATCGAATTTAGCGAGTTTAATGGATGGTGCATTGACCCTTGAGAGTGAAATCAACAAAGGTTCTACCTTTACCCTTACCATTCCTTGTGAGGTCATAGAAAAAGAACCATCCAAATATTTTGAGCGAAATGTTTTACAAGATATTCGCTTTGGGGTTTTAAATGATTGTGAGGTTTGTCAAATACGCTTGCGATTACTGCGTAACTATTTACAAGCCTTTGGGATTGAAAATATAGTAGAACTTGAGAGTTATACGCAAGAGGGGTATGATGTTCTTTTCTTTGCACCAGATGAAACGCATAATGATGCGATTATTGAGGCGAAAATTCCTGCGATTGCTCTTTTGAAAACAACCCATGTGAAGTTGGCAAATATAGAGC
>JALWON010000360.1 GCA_027083475.1 Sulfurimonas sp. | reverse complement strand
TCGTCAAAGAGTACTCAATGAATTTTTAAATTCACACTCTAAAATCATGACGATAGATAGTTTTTTTACACAAATATTGCGTAAATTTTCACTTTATGCCTCGTTAATGCCTGATTTCACTACCTTTGCCACGCAGCATGAACTCAAACTCATGTCGCGATTTTTAAAAGAAGTGAGTGTCGCAGGCAAACGCAACACCCTCATTAATCTCTCTTTAGAGTCTAACAAAAGGCTCGGAGATATTTTTCATCTTTTAGATGCCTTTTATGTCAAAAAAGAGGAACTTGCACATCTCGTTTTTACCCCACAATCACTTCAGATTCATGAAGAAAATGCCATGCTTGCATTTGAGGGACTCAAAAAAATAGTCACATCCTGTAAGAGTGCGTCAAGTACTGTCTTAAAAGCAGTCCAAGCAGAGAACTTTGCAGCATTACAAGCAAAGAGTTGGCTCGGCAGAGAGAGTCTAAATTATCGGACTTTTTCTAAATGTTTTACCCCTGAGATGGATAGCTATTTGCAAGCGATTCAAAATGCAGTTAAGGCATACAACAGAGCTAAAGAGCAAAACTTTTTTTATGGACTGCATGAACTTTTAGATATTTATGTCAAAAGTAAAAAAGCACTCTATATGGAAGATAGTGAACTCAGTTTTTCTGATGTGACTTCCCTTGTATATGCCATCTTGCACCGTATCAATGATAGTGAATTTCTTTACTTCCGTTTAGATGCACAGATAGAGCATATGCTCCTTGATGAGTTTCAAGATACCAGTATCTTACAGTATGAAATCTTGCGACCACTCATTAGTGAAATTACCTCAGGAAATGGGATTTTTGAGGATGGAAGTTTCTTTTTTGTGGGGGATGTGAAGCAGTCGATTTACCGTTTTCGTGGGGGTGTGAGTGCTTTGTTTGGAGAAGTTGTGAAACAAAACGCAACAAGTGTTGAAAAACTCTTAACAAATTACCGTTCGCAAAAAGAGGTTATCGAGTTTGTAAATCGTGCTTTTTTAGAGAAAATACACGGCTACACTCCACAGCTCGTTCGCCCTGAGGCACAAGGGGGCTATGTCGCAGTTTTAGAAGATGATGCACTGTTAGAAGCAACACTAGATGCGGTGAAAAACTTTATAGCACTCGGTGCTAATGTAGACAACATAGCGATTTTATGTGCAACCAATGGCGATGGAGAGATGGTGAAAAATGCACTTGAAGATGCAGGTATTGCTGTAGTCACAGAGACTACCACAAAACTCATCAATCAAAAAAGTGTGCAAGCGATTTTAGAGTATTTGAAGTATCTCTATTTTCAAGAAGAGATTTACAAACGCAACTTCTTTGCACTCATAGACCAAGAGGTGCAACCGCTGTATAAAGTTGATGTAAACGCAAAAAAACTTGTGGATATTGTCAAAAAAGTGATAGATGAGTATGCACTTTTTGACAACTCTTTTCACCTCATTCGATTCTTGAACACACTCTCTCGCTTTACAGATATAGAGTCGCTGCTTTTTGAGTATGAACGCATAGATACAGCCGCTGCTGCTTCAGACATCAGCGGTGTGCGAGTGCTGACTGTGCATAAATCAAAAGGTTTGGAGTATGCCCATGTCATCGTGATGGATAGACTTAAAAAAGCTCCTGCCGCTCGTGATGCCATCATTTATGAGTATGAGGGAATCCACCTTGAAAATATTTACCTCAGAACAAAGGGACGCGATGCCCTTGATAGTGCCTATGCCAATGCTTTAGTCAAAGAGAAAAAACTTGTGTATGAAGATAACCTCAATGCTTTATATGTTGCGTTTACACGCGCAAAAGAGAACTTAATTATCATTAAAAAGAGGAAAGATTCTAGCTTTGATATACTTGATTTACAAGTGGGGAGTTTTGGAAAACTCTCATGTGAAAACAGTGTACAAACACAAAAGAAAGCCTATGAGAAGTTAGCTTACAAAGATTTTTACTATGGAACACAAAGTGATATTTTAGCCCTTGAAAAAGAGGAAGAGTCTGATTTTGATGCGATTCACTTTGGACTAGCATTGCACTATATGTTAGAGATGATGGCTGCGTTTAGCAAAGAGTGTATTCCCAATGCAAAACAGATGATGCAAAACAAATTTGGCACACTCTTAGAGGCACAAGAGTTTGAGGCAATCACAAAAAGAGTAGCACAGCTCATAGAAAACAGAGAATTTCAAGCTTTAACAGAGGGTGTGTGCTACAAAGAAAAAGCCTTTAAGTATAATCAAAATCTCCGTTACATTGACTTACTTGTCAAACATAAAGAGGGTGGATGGAATGTCCTAGACTATAAAAGTTCACTGAACGCTCAAAAGCACCATATCGCACAAGTAAGTGCTTATGTAAACGCAGTCAAAGAGATAACAGGAGAATCTGTACGAGGCTATATCTGCTATGTTTTAGAAGAGGGTGTGGAGATAGTTAATGTGTAAAAAAGAAGCTATTTAAGAAAATTCCTTTTTTAGGAATTTTATAGTATAATACAGCATGAATGTAATTAGCAAAAGAACTATAGTTGAATTTTATAAGAAATACCCGAATGCTAAAACAGCATTAGAAGTATGGTATGCAGATATTAAAAAAGCTATTTACAATACACCTGATGATATAAAGAGAGTCTATGCAAGTGCTTCGTTTTTAGCTGATAATAGAGTTGTGTTTAACATCAAGGGAAATGAATACAGACTTATCGTTCATATTGATTATTTACGAAAATTTGTTAGAGTGAAATTTATAGGCACACATAGCCAGTATGATAAAATAAATGCGCAGGAGATATAAGTATGAATGTTAAACCTATAAAAATAGAGCAAGATTATGATAATGCACTGCAAAGAGTAGATGAACTTATGGAGATAAATCCAGCACTCAATACTCCTTTGAGTGATGAATTAGAGATTTTGGTGCTACTTATTGAGCAATATGAAGCAAAACACTATGCTATTGACACACCTGATCCTATAGAAGCGATAAAGATAAGAATGCAAGAGATGGATTTGAAACAAAAAGACTTGGTACCCTATATAGGGAGTGCATCTAAAGTTTCAGAACTCTTAAATAGAAAAATATCATTGTCCCTCAATATGGTCGTAAACTTAGCGCAAGCACTGCATTTGTCGTTTGATGTGCTATTGTCTGATAAAAATAGAAAAGTTGCATAACTTAAGGGCACCTCTAAAAACCCTAGTACCTCTCAGAGGGAAGAAAAAAAGATGAGATTGTGCAAAAGCTTTTATGAGTCATAGCCGTAGCTATGGCGATGAAAAGTTTTGTGC
>JALWON010000359.1 GCA_027083475.1 Sulfurimonas sp. | reverse complement strand
TGAACAGATTTCATCTTCTGCAAACTTATTGCTGATTTATTTGGTCTATAAAACATTTTACTCAATTGATATGCTTGTCCCTTTGTCTTTGATTTTTTCGATGATTTCAACCAAAATTTTGCTCATCCGCTCCAATGCTTTAGTCTCTTTTTATGCCTTGGGGTATACAAGAGTGGATGTTTTACGTCCTTTTGTGGTTATTTCAACACTTATCACTATGCTCTACATTAGTTTTCACTCCTTTTCAAGTTTTGCACGTGCGAATGAATTTTCAGATAATATTCGGAGTTACTCTCAGTATTTAAGCCCGACACGTGATCTTTTTTTTACCTATGAAGGAAAGTATATCTACTTCTCTAAACTCCTTCCATTACAAGAAAAAGCACTCAATGTAAGGATTTTTAGTGTGAAGAATGATTCTTTGCAAGAGGTGATTGTTGCAAAAGAAGCGGTGTATCGTCAGGAAGCATGGCATATAAAAGTTGCAGATATTATTAAAAAACCTGTTGATTTAGATTTTAATTCTTTAGGCATTAAGGTGAGTGAAGAGAAAAACTTAACACTTTTAAAGGGCTTTCGACCAAAAATGCTCGATCAAGTTTATGAAGGAAAAGTGAATTTTACCATTAAAAATGCCTTTGATGCGGTGATGCTTTTAAAGAATCAAAACATTGATACGAGCAGTATTAAAGGGGCTTTATATAAGATATTTATCTATCCGTTTTTTGTACCCTCAATGGTGGTGATTATTTTCTTTTTTGTCCCTATTAGTGTGCGTTTTTTAAATGTTTCTATTTTTAGTTTTATCGCTATTTTATCTACACTTTTAGTGTGGGGTATTCTCTTTATGCTGACAGAACTTGCTATCAATAAAACAATTTCAAGTGAAGTGGGAATCATCGCACCGATTTTAATCCTCTTTTTCATCGCCTTGTATCAGTATAGACATTATAATATAAGAAAATCTTAGCGAGCTATAAGCACTTTTTAGATAAAATCAAGCAAAAATATTTTGGAAAATTTTATGATTGATTTTAGAAGTTTAACAGACGAATTTAAAACCCCCCTGTATATCTACGACCTAGATTATATGACAGAACAATATAATAAACTCAAAGAAGCATTTAAAGGTCGAAAATCAATTGTTGCCTACGCTGTAAAAGCAAATTCAAATCTTAGTGTTGTGCAACATTTTGCAAAGCTTGGCAGTGGTGCAGATTGTGTTTCTATTGGTGAAGTGCGTCGTGCATTGAAAGCGGGTGTGCCTGCTTATAAAATTATTTTTTCCGGTGTAGGAAAAAGTGATGATGAAATTCGTGAAGCCATTGAAAAAGATATTCTCTACATCAATGTTGAAAGTGAAGCAGAACTTGGACGTGTGGAGATGATAGCAAAAGAGTTAGGGCGTGTTTCTCGTATTAGTATTAGAGTGAATCCAAATATTGACCCAAAAACACACCCTTACATCTCAACAGGTCTGCACGATAATAAATTTGGAGTGGATTTAAACAGTGCCAAACGTATGTATATTATGGCAAATAATTCAGCACATTTGGATCCTGTGGGGATTCACTTCCACATCGGTTCACAGCTTACAGAACTCACCCCTATTAGAGAATCAGCAGAGATCGTAGCCGATTTGGTGCGTTCGCTTGCAACGATTAAAATTGATTTGAAATTTTTTGATATTGGTGGCGGACTTGGCATTCGGTATGATGATGAAACACTCATTGAGCCTTATGATTATGCACAAGCAATTCTTGGCTGCTTAACGGCACTTGACTTGACTATTCTTTGTGAACCTGGCCGTTTTTTAACAGCAAACGCAGGCTATTTTGTGAGCAAAGTTTTGTATGAAAAACAAAATGGAGAGAAGAAATTTGTTGTCGTTGATGGTGCGATGAATGACCTTCTGCGCCCCGCTTTGTATAAAGCCTACCATAAAATAGAAGCAATTACCGAGTCACAAGGGGAGAAGCGGGCTGTAGATATTGTCGGTCCTGTTTGTGAAAGTGGTGATTTCTTTGCAAAAGATTACCCTTTGCCAGCCTTAAATCATAATGATTTAATTGTGGTACATAGTGCAGGAGCTTATGGATTTGGTATGGGGAGTAACTATAATACTCGTGGAAGAAGTGCAGAAGTAGCACTGCAGGGTGGTACAGCAAAACTGATTCGTAGACGAGAGAATTTTGAAGATCTTATTGCCTTAGAAGAAGCGTATTTAGACTAAGGAGAGGGTGTGTATTTTCTTGATGTGCAAGGTACTTTAATCAGCGACAGCGATAAACAACCGATTGCAGGAAGTAGAGAGTTTTTGCAGATGCTCAATGCAAAGAAAATACCTTATATGATTATTACAAATAACACCAAACAAGATTCGCACAGTTTTTATCAATACCTGCAAAGTATTGGTCTTGTATTTGATTTTGATAAATATTTAGATCCTTTAATGCTTTTGCAAAAAAGTGTTTCTAAAGAGGCTGTTGCAGCTTATGGCTCTGAAGCATTTTTGCAGACATTGCAAAATATGGGGTATATTTTGGATTATACAGACCCTAAAACCGTGCTGATTGGTGTCAAAGAGGATTTTTCTGCTGATGAGTATGCACAGATGATTGATTTTTTACTCGCAGGGGCTGCTTTGGTGGGAATGCATGAGACATCGATTTACGCAAAAAATGCAAAACGCTACCCTGGAGTTGGTGCGATTTTAAAACTTTTAGAGTTTGCAACTTCTGTATCCTACAGTGTTGTGGGAAAACCGAGTGAAGCTTTTTATAAAGAGGGTTTGGAGCGATTGCAAAAACAAGCAAGTGATGCGAGCTTTGATACAATAACTGTCGTGAGCGATGATGTTAAAGGTGATTTAGGTGGCGCCAAAGCATTGGGAATGCAGACTATTTTTGTCACAAGTGGGAAGTATAAGAGTGCTGAGGAGATTGTTCCCTCTTTACAAAAAGATTTAAAACCAGACCTTGTATTTTCAGATATGCAAGCAATATTGGAGAGTTTATGAAAACATTACAAGAGTGTAGAGATGCGATTGATGGTATAGATGAAGAGATACTCAATTTGTTAAACAGACGTATGCAGGTAGTTGAACGTGTTGGTGAGATTAAGCATGAGAGTGCAACAGCTATCTATAGACCTGAGCGTGAAAAAGAGATCATCACT
The DNA here is from genome assembly GCA_027083475.1 of Sulfurimonas sp. Classification (GTDB taxonomy): domain Bacteria; phylum Campylobacterota; class Campylobacteria; order Campylobacterales; family Sulfurimonadaceae; genus Sulfurimonas. The sequence goes on along the minus strand of JALWON010000359.1, from coordinate 136 downwards.
CGTTTAACACAGTTGAGTGAAGCACAAAAAGGAAAACTCAACCGAGGGGCAATTGAAGCGATCTTTTTGGAGATTTTTGCAGTTTCGCGTAATCTTGAACTTCCAGAACGTATTGCATACCTTGGGCCAGAGGGGA
>JALWON010000358.1 GCA_027083475.1 Sulfurimonas sp. | reverse complement strand
GTCTGTAATCTTGACAGTAAGTGGATTTGTTTCTCCCCATTCACTTTTTAAAATCACTTTTTCACTCGTAAAGTCTGTTGCATCTTCTTCACATACAAGTAAAATATCTTCGCTGTATCTGTTATTGAGCTTTTCACTCTGTTTTGTTTGTGCGGCATTATTATAATGTGCTAAGGTACGTCCCGTTGTTAAGTGGTAACCCGTCAAAGATTTTTTTACTATTTCTTCAACCATTCCACGTAATTTATACTGATGATATACAAATTTTCCGTAACCATCATCTGTTCTAAAATCAAGCTGATGTAAAATCGGTGTATCTTCCGTATGCACCGGCCACTGTAATCCACGTTTTCTATGTTTTTCCAGTCTATGATAATCTGCCCCGCTAAAACGTCTATGAGCAACTTCTCTTACCTCATCCCAAACATCTTTTGAACTTGTATACGAAGCAGTTCCACCCATTTTATTATCAAGTATTTGCAATACTTCCCAGTCATCAGGCAAGTCTGATTTTACAAGAGGCTGTGAAAGATGTAGTCTTCTCATTGCATTTATATACACACCTGTTTTTTCATACGCAGATTTTACACCCACTACTATGTCGGCACGTTGTGCAATATCTGTCATAAAAAGTTCTTGTACAAAAATAAGCTCCAGTTTTTCAAAAGCACGATCGACTTTATTCAAATTTGGGTGAATATGCGTTAAATCTTCTCCAATATTGAGCACTGCTTTAAGCTTGTCTTTGAGCATTTCATCCACAAGCTGCGGTGTCATAAGTCCAATTTCTTTTGGTGTTTGGTAATCAGGGTCATAATATGGCAGCATTCCCATATCACAGGTTCCCTGAACATTATTTTGTCCACGAAGAGGCATAAGCCCTGCACCCGGTTTACCGATATTGCCCGTCATCAGAGCCAAATGCGTTATTGCCATAACCGCATAACTGCCATCCAAATGTTCTGTAATCCCAAGCCCCCAAAATATCATAGACTTTTTCAAAGCATATTCACGAGCCACTTTACGTATCATTTTAGCAAGGTTTTCGTACCCCTCAAGCTTGTTAAAATAATCAGGATTTGCATAAGGATCATTTAAAATTTTTGCTTTAAAATCTAAAAAGCCTTTTGTTCTGTCTGCTATAAAACTCTCATCATAAAGTTCTTCATCCATAATAACGAAAGCTAGCATATTTAAAACAAGTAAGTTTGCTTCATGTGGCATAATGGCTTTGTATTTTGCAAAACGATGCAGTTTAATCTCTCGTACATCAAATACCGCTAAATTATCATTTTCACGGGCAACATCAAGAATTCTATTGGCAATAATCGGATGTGCCTCCATTGTATTTGAGCCGATAACAATCATAAACTCGGTATTGTAAATGTCATTATAAGGATTTGTAGCAGCACCTTCTCCTATAGTTGCACGCATACCTTTAAGTGATGGCGAGTGGCATACTCTTGCACAATTGTCAACATGCGGAGAGTTAAGTGTATGACGGGTAAATTTTTGAAACAAATAAGAACTTTCACATGAACTTCTCGCTCCACCAATAGAAGCAACAGCTTTACGCCCATACTCAGCCTGAATCTTTTTAAGTTTCATAGCACATGCCGTCGTAGCCGCATCTAAATCACATTCATACCATGTTTCATCATAATCGACCAAAGCAGAAGCTACTGCCTCTTGTATGTCAGGATTTTTTTCAAGAAAGCTCTTACTTATTCGTGGTATTTTCAATCTATCTTCTGCCGTTACAAAGTCATATCCATACTTACCTTTAATGCAAAGTTTTCCCTGAGAAACAACACCATCAGGATGAGCAAAAATCTTTTTGATTTTATTTTCTTTTACATCAACATGTGCCGCTATATCACACCCTACACCACAATATGTACATACGCTGTCTATTGTCTCTATATTTTCCATTTTTCACCACCCTTAACTACTTCTCAACAAGATTTATGTCCATTAAAATTTTCAAGAATTATATTCTGAGGCTCAGACCAAAGGGAGGATTTGTCCTCATAATATGATTTTTGAAAATTTTGTTCTGTAACATCGCTAATATTCAACTGAAGAAGTTTACAATTCTTTGACTTAAAGCTGATGGAAGCAGATTAAAAAATCTAATGATTAAATAAAATCTAAGCGGAAAGGCATAAAACTCCTTACCCTTGTCTATTGCTTTTTTCATTCGCTCTACTCCGTCTTTTGTCTCAAGTAAAAAAGGCATACTAAACTCATTTTTATTTGTCAATTCACTTTTTATAAACCCCGGTAAAATTGTGATGACTTTTATGCCATAAGAGTTGTATTTATACCGCAGACCTTCTGCATATGCATTCAATGCCCGCTTCGATGATGAATACACTTTAGAACTCGGCATAGAAAAAAGAGAGGCAAGAGATGAGATAAAAACGATTGTACCGCTTTTTTGCACGCGTAATTTTGGCAAAAGCACTTCAAGTATCGCATGATTTGCAAGCACATTCACATTATAAAGGTTTTGAAATTCATCTATTGTAGGAATACTGCCTGTATGTCCTAAGGATATTCCGGCATTAAGTATAAGTAAATCAACAACCCCTATAGATTTTATTTGCTTTTGCAGCTGATAAAAATCAGTTACATCACAAACAATTAGAGTAATACTCTTACATTTTTGACTCAGTTCTTGTTGAAGTTTTTGAAGTTGTTCTTCTCTACGGGCAAGTAAAATAAGTTCTACATGTAAAGCAGCATATTGACGGGCAAACTCTGCACCGAGGCCGGAACTTGCACCTGTTATTAAGATTTTCATCTTAAAAGTTATACAATCCTAATCATAGACGGCTTAGCATTGACAAAATCAAGTGCTTCAAGCTCACTTATCATAGTTTGAATATTTTTTTCCAAAGCAATATGTGTTGAAATAAGAAGATTTGCACTCTCATTTTCACTTGGTCTTTGTAGCATTGTTTCTATAGAAATGTTATGTTCTTCAAAAATTTTCGTAATTCTTGCAAGAACACCGGCTCTGTCTGACACGTTCACTCTCAGATAATATTTTGACTCAATATTTTGCGTAGCTTTAAGTGTCAGCTGACTTCCTTCCATAGGTCTATTAAAGCCAAGCATAGGTGTTGATTTTCCACTTCTTGCAATATCTATAATGTTGGCTACAACAGCAGAAGCAGTTGCATCACCACCCGCACCAGGACCATAGTAAAGTGTTTCACCCACTTTATCACCCACCACAGAGATGCCGTTCATCACACCATCTATTTTTGCTATCATCTCATTTTCATCCAACAAACAGGCATGCACACGA
>JALWON010000357.1 GCA_027083475.1 Sulfurimonas sp. | reverse complement strand
ATTTTCACATCTTCATCCTCCTTGAAAGGAAGAAGTTTTATAAGCAATTTTTTCTCATCTTTTATATCCAAAGCTTTTTCTCTTTTGAACTTTTTCCAAGGTTTTAAGCCAACTATAAGAGCACCAAAAAGCACACCACTGACAAATATAAGGACAATTTTCCATAAAGCAAAAGCTTCTGTTTCAGAGGAGAGTACAGCTTGAGTGCGTTGTATCGTGAGGGCTTGTTTTGGTTTGCCTCCATGCACTTTTATGTGGATAGCTTGCGTTTGAATTGTCTCTTTCTTTTTTGTTTTTGGATTATAAAAAGTAAGACTAAACGCAGGTACTTCAAAATCATTATCACCAACAAGAGCTATTTTTTCACTAAATTCATTTGCATTGATTGTAGGCTTTTCATCAAAAACACTCACATCTTGGATGTAAGGCTGGAACTTTTCTATGTCTTCAAGATTTCCATTGCCTTTAATTTTGATGGTCACATTCACTGCTTCATTTGGATTTACTTCTTGCTTATCCACTTGTGCGGAAATAGTAAAATTTCCTATATATTTCGCCCCTTGAGGAATCGCTTTTGCATGAATCTTTAAACTATTTGAGTAGTAACTTTTCCACACGACATCTTGCATAAATGAGCCCCAACTATCACGTATATTACTTCTTTTTGCTACAGCGAGTTGTGCAGGAGTAATCTCTAAATCTCCTGCATGCTGTGCAGAGACTCTATATGTAAGTTTTGTAACAACAAAAGTACCATCATCATACTTACTCTGCTGGGGTTGTCCACTCACCCAAAACCCATTCATTTGTGGAGCGACAAACTTACTATCGAGTGCTCGAGCATTATGTTTTTGTTTAATGAGCATCTCTACAGTAAAAGGCTCCCCAACAAAAACATCCTTTTTTTTACTCAGCAAATCTATCACAAAGTCTGCATGAACATCTTTTTTTGCTGGTAAAACTTCTACTTTGATTGGCTCCGTTTTTTCTGTTTTTCCATCTATACGAAAAGAGTAAGATTGAATAATACATGTTTTGCGGGGCATAAACTGGTATGTAAAAATCTTTGTTCTTGTGTAATTACCATTAATTGCTTCAATATTTGTTTGTGATGCTGTGGCAATTACATTTGTATCACAGATTGTATCTATTTGTGGTCTGTCTATGGTTGCGTTTGTTGATTTTATAGAGTAAGTGACTGTTTCACCCACCGTAACTTTGTTAAAATCTACACTCGCAACGACACCTGCATGGACAAATTGCTCGAAAGCAAATAAAACTAAAATTATTTTACCAAGGTTTTTCATTTGGATCCTCTTCATATTGCTTCTCAGGGTTGAGCCTATACATAAAACTATTTTGCTCTTGATTGAGTTTGTTGAGCCATTTTTTCTCTTCTTCATTACTCATCTGCATTGGCTCTGTTTTTTGTGCACCTTGTGCTTTTGCATCTTTCTTTTGTTTCTCTTTATTGAGCTCTTGCATTTTCTGTTTTTCTTGCTTTTTTTGTTCTTGCTTTGCTTTATCTTTTTTAGCTTTTTCTTTTTTTGCCTGCTCTTTTTGCTGTTGATTCTCTTTTGTATCCTTTGATTGCTCATCAGATTTTTCACCCTCTTGTGACTGCTTCTCTGATTCGCTCTTTTGCTTTTTATCTTTTTTTTGCTTATCCTTATTTTTCTCTTTGGACTGATTCTTTTTGTTTTGCTCTTTTTTATTCTTTTTGTCTTGCTTCTTTTCTTTCTGCTGTTGCTGTTTTTGCTGCTGTTTTTTCAATGCTTTTTTAACCGCTTCAAGATTCTCCCGTGTCGCTTTATCCTCTTTGAGTTTTAAAGATTTTTCATACACTTCTATCGCTTTTTGCAAGGAAGCTTGTTTTTGCTCTTTTACATAAGTATTGCCAATATTTGCAAGCCTTTTTGCCTCTTGTGCAGGCTCTGTAAAACTTGCTTTTTCGTAAGATTTTCTTGCTTGTGTATATTTTTTTTGTTTATAAAGCGCATTTCCAGCATTATAGTAACTTGCATCATTGTGGCTTTTTTGTGCAAAGGCATTATACTCAGATGCTGCATCTTTGTAGTGCCCTTTTGCATAAGCTGCATTTGCTGCCTTGACTTGCATAAAATCAAGTAATCCAGCATTGGCATCTTGCAGAGTTGTTCCAAAAACAGCCACAAACACAAGCGCAACAGAACCATTGCGTTTATACCGCGAAGTTGTTGCCACAAGAAAAAGAAGCAGTGCCAAAGCTAAAGGATAATAAAAAAGTGGCTCAAAACGCTCAATCTCTTCTGATTTTAATTCACGTTTTTTACTATGTTTTTCTATCTCACTAAGCATTGCTTTTACATCTGCATCCGCACGCACACTTTGAATGTAAACACCGCCTGTTTTTGTTGCAAGTTGTGCTATGTTTTCATTGAGTCTTGAGACAATTATCTCCCCATGCTGTTTAATGAAAGTGCCATCTTGATTTTGTATTGGAGCCCCTTTTTTTGTCGCAACCCCCAAAACAAAAATCGTAATCCCTTTACTTTTTGCAAAAGCTATCTCTTTTGAAAAATCTTTTTTATCGCCTCCATCACTTAAAACAAGCAGATATTTTTGTGCATCTTTTTTGATACTTCTATCGACCACTTCAAGCATTGAGAGGAGACTTGTTCCTTTTTCTGTAATGGAAGTTGTGTCAAGTTTACGTAACAAAAATCCTACAGCATTATGATCAAAACTCAGCGGTGCAACCAAATAGGAGTTTTTTGCAAACGCAATCACACCCATACGTTCATTAGGTGCTAGTTTTAACAACTCCATTACCTTGGCTTTGGCTGCTTTGAGACGATTGGGGTAAATATCTTTTGCTAACATAGAGTCTGAAATATCAAGTGCTATCATAATATCGGCACTTTTGGCTTTTACTGCTACTTTTCCCTCTTGTATCACAGGGTTTGCAAGGGCGAGTACAAGTAAAATAGCCACCAAAGCATAGAGCCAATTTCGCACTTGAAGCGGTAAGGTGTTAGCACTCACCCGAAGTTTATCCATCACCTCTTGACTAAAAAAATGAGCATGGGACTCTTTTTGTGTAAGCAAGAGTGCAAACAAAATAACAACCAAAATAATAAGAAAAAGCATATTAGGATATAAAAATGTCATTAATGTGTTCCTCTTTTGTTTCGCAAAAATACATAGACTATCAACGATAAAAAACCAATAAACAGTGGGTAAATATAGTAATACTTTAAGTAGGTATAACTCTCATTTTTGATCTCACTCTTTTCAAGTGCATCAATGCGTTTATAAATACTTGCAAGCTCGGCAGCACTCGATGCACCAAATGCA
>JALWON010000356.1 GCA_027083475.1 Sulfurimonas sp. | reverse complement strand
CAGTTGAGTGAAGCACAAAAAGGAAAACTCAACCGAGGGGCAATTGAAGCGATCTTTTTGGAGATTTTTGCAGTTTCGCGTAATCTTGAACTTCCAGAACGTATTGCATACCTTGGGCCAGAGGGGACATTTACACACCAAGCAGCTGAGAGCCGCTTTGGTGGAATGAGTGATTATCTCTCTTTAAACTCTATTCACTCTGTTTTTCAGGCATTGGAGGCAGGACGAGCAAAATTTGGAGTAGTGCCGATAGAGAATTCTAAAGATGGTATTGTCGGAGAAACACTTGATTTATTGGCAAAAAGTTCTGTAAAAATAGTCTCAGAACTCTATATGCCAATCCATGCCTCTTTTGCAACCAAAGCAACAAGTTTAGATGCCATTACAAAAATCTACTCCAAAGACAAGGGCTTTGGTCAGTGTCGTGCTTTTTTAAGTGAACATGGCTTTCAAAATGTTGAACAAATTCCCGTAGAATCAACGGCAAAGGCTGCTATTTTAGCCGCAGAAGATGAGAGTGCTGCGGCTATTTGTTCACATATTGCAGCTAAGCTTTATGGTGTGCCGACAATGTTTGAAAACATTGAAGATGAACATGACAGTTCGACGCGTTTTATTATTTTGAGTGATTTTAAAAATGGTGTGAGTAAAGAAGATAAAACTTCTATTTTGGTAAAACTCAAAGATGCACAAGAACCAGGTTCTTTAGTGCACTTTTTGCAAGATTTTGATAAAGAAAAAATCAATCTCTCAAAAATTGAATCACGCCCATCAAAAGATAAGGGGAGTTTTGCTTACTGGTTTTATATAGATTTTTATGGGCATATTGATGATGAGAATGTACAAAAAGTACTCTCAAAACATACAGGCGAAGTGACATGGCTTGGAAGTTATGTAAAGGGTGAAAATTGAATTTTAATGCGACTTTAAAAGATATACAGACATATGAAGCAGGCAAACCTATAGAGCTTGTTGTACGTGAATTTGGCATCAAACCAGAGGATATAGTCAAACTCGCCTCGAATGAAAATCCTTATGGTTGTTCACCAAGAGTGCAAGAAGCGGTGCGTGCAATCGTAGCGAACATGGCACTCTATCCAGATGATAGTATGACTAAACTGATAGAGGGTTTGAGTCAAAAATTTGGTGTGGATGCATCAAACTTGATTATAGGGAGTGGGAGTGATCAAGTTATAGAGTTTGTTATGCATGCAAAAGCACATAAAGAGGCAAAAATTCTCATTAATTCTGTTACATTTGCTATGTATGAGATTTATGCAAAACATGTGGGTGCAGAGGTGATTCGTACGACTTCACAGGAGCATGATTTAGATGAATTTTATACACTCTATAAAAAAGAAAATCCAGACATTATCTTTTTATGTACTCCAAATAATCCTACCGGAGATGCTATTGACACCCTTGCACTTTTTGATTTTTTACAAAAAATTGATACAAATACTTTAGTGGTGGTAGATGGTGCCTATATGGAGTATGCGGGCTTTAAAGATGTAACAAAAAAGATTTCCCCTGTAAAATTGGTTGAGCAATTTGAAAATGTTGTCTATTTGGGAACATTTTCTAAAGCCTATGGACTTGGTGGTATGCGTGTTGGGTATGGTGTTGCAAACGCAACAATCATTCAAGAGTTATATAAACTCAGACCGCCTTTTAACATTACAACACTCTCTTTAGAGGCTGCCTCAGTTGCTTTAGAAGATGAAGTTTTTGTTGAGAAATGTATCGCTTCGTGTTTTGATGAGATGAAACGCTACGAAGAGTTTGCAAAAGAGAAAAAAATAGATATAATTAACAGTTATACAAATTTTGTAACATTAGTGCTTCCTGAAAGTCAAAATTCTCAAGAAATTTCTCATGCACTTTTGAAAAAAGGAATGATTGTGAGAGACCTCAAAGGCTACGGTATGAATGCAATCCGTGTAACAGTCGGAACAAAAGAGCAAAACAATCGTTTTTTTGAACTTATGAATGAACTCATCTAAGACACGAGCATTGAATGGATTTTAAGGTACTTTTTTCTCAATTAGTCGTTTTATATGACAAGCTTACAAAACAGCAGAAGATGATTATTGCATTTGCTGTTTTGGGAATTGTCGCATTTTTGATTTTTTTAGTTGTCTATAGTGCGCAAAAGCAAGCAAACGATAATTACGAAACACTCTTTAACTCTTTGAGTTCAGAAGATGCGGCAAAAGTGATTGCACAGCTTGAAAAAGAGAATGTAAAATATAAACTTGAAGATAAAAATATCATTAAAGTACCAAAGAGTGTTGTCTATAAACAGAGAATTGCCATTGCTGCATTAGGAATTCCAAAAAACAGTGGTGTTGGTTTTGAGCTTTTTGACAAGCAGGAGTTTGGGGCAACAAGTTTTGATCAAAAGATTAAACATCTGCGTGCATTAGAGGGAGAACTCTCACGCACTATTGTTGCCCTGCGACCTATAAAGAGTGCATCGGTGAGTTTGGCATTGCCAAAAGAGACCCTTTTTGTTGCACAAAAAGCAAATCCGACGGCTTCGGTTATGATAGTTCTTGCAGATGAGAGACGTCTCTCAAGTAAGCAGATACGGGGGATTAAAAATCTTGTTTCTGCTGCAGTGCCAAACCTACAAGCCAATGATGTGATGTTGATTGATAGTGATGGTGAAACACTCGGCGATGAAGATGAAATGGTGCAGATGAGTGATTTGTCCCTAGCACAGCAAAAGTTTAAAACAAAAGAAGAGAAAAAACGACAAAATAAAATCATTCAAGTAGTTGCACCTTTTGTGGGTGGTGAGAAAAAAGTTGTTGCACAAGTTACCATTGAGTATGATTTTTCTGTAAAAAGTTCTACCTCTGAGACCTATGATCCTGAGAGTGTTGTTCGCAGTGAACAAGTGAGTGAAGAAAAACGCGAGGGTGGTGCTCCTGAACAAGTGGGTGGTGTGCCTGGAACGGTGAGCAATATTGGTCCTGTGCAGGGATTAAAATCGACACAAACAAAAGAGAAGTACTCTAAAAATACCGGAACCACAAACTATGAGATAGGCAAAACAGTCAGTACAACCAAATCACAGTTTGCACGGATTAAACGCATTAGTGCCGCTGTGGTGGTTGATGGCAAATATAAACCAAAACTTGATGATAAAAAAGAAGCAACAGGGGAGTTAGAGTATACACCGCTTGATCCTGCGGAAATTGCGGCTTTAAAATCTTTGGTGAGTCGTTCTATTGGGATTGATACACAACGCGGCGATGCTATTAGTGTCCAAAACTTACAGTTTCAACGCAATGCAAAAGTACCGAGTCTTGATGGGGTATCGCAGGCAATACAATTTAGCGAAACATATTTAGCACCTTTCTCTGGACTCTTTAAGTATCTGTTTGTCTTACTCTTGTTGTTTGTTCTGTATAAAAAAGTGATTGTGCCTTTCTCAGAAAAAATGCTTGAAGTTTCTCAAGAAGAAGAGGAGCTTGAGCGTCCTAGTTTAGATGTAGAAGAGGAAGAAGATGATGGGCTTGTAGAAAAAGTACAAGCAATGCGTAAAAAAGTAGAAGAACAACTCGGTGTCGGACAAAACTTTAATGAAGATGAACTCAAATATGAGGTTATTTTAGAAAAAGTCAAAACAATGGCAAGTGATGCTCCTGAAGATATTGCAGCACTCTTGCAGGCACTTTTGATGGAAGAAGCAGGTTCACCGGCAAATTCAAAACAGGAGAGAATGTAGAGTATGGCAACATTAAATCCACAACAACAAGCACTCTTTGATGAAATGAATATGGCAGAGAAGATTGCTATCTTACTTTTACAAATTGGTGAGGAAGAGACAGCAACCATTTTCTCAAATATGGATATTGATTCTATTACTGAAATTTCAAAATATATTGCGCAAAATTCAACGATAGACAGAGCAGTAGCAACAGCCGTACTCGAAGAGTTTCATGCTATTTTTCAATCAGGACAGTATATGACTTCTGGCGGTTTAGAGTATGCAAGAGAGCTTCTCTACCGTACACTTGGTCCAGAAGAGGCAAAAAAAGTGCTTGATAAACTCTCAAGAAGTATGCAAAATACACAAAACTTTGCCTATCTTTCAAAAATCAAGCCACAACAACTTGCAGATTTTATTGCCCATGAACATCCACAAACAATAGCCCTGATTTTAGCCCATATGGAAGCGACAGAGGCTGCGGATACTATAAGCTATTTTCCAGATGAATTGCGAAGTGAAATTGCAATGAGAATGGCAAAACTTGGAGATATTTCTCCTTCGGTGATTAAGCGAGTCTCTGCTGTACTTGAATCAAAACTCGAATCACTTGCTTCTTATAAAGTAGAAGTAGGTGGAACGCGTGCTGTGGCTGATATCTTTAACCGTCTTGGTGCAAAAAGTTCCAAAGCAACATTGGCAACGATTGAGCAAGTGGATGAAGATTTGGCAACACAAATTAAAGAGATGATGTTTACTTTTGAAGATATTGTGTCACTTGATAAAACAGCAATTACGGAAACACTCAAAGCGGTTGAAAAACCAGACTTGATGCTTGCACTGAAATCTTCTCCTGAAGAGCTCAAAGAGAAATTCTTCTCGGCCATGAGTGAGCGTGCTCGTGATGCATTTGAAGAGGAGATGCAGTTTTTGGGTGCAGTAAAGATGAAAGATGTTGAAGCGGCACAAAGAAAGATTGTTGAAGTAGTCAATGCCCTTGCAGAAGCAGGCACTATTCAAATGGGATCAACAGAAGAGATGATAGAATAAGATGGCAAAAATAATCCAAAGTGCAATTATTGAAAATCATAATATTCACAAATACAATTTTAAGGTGCTTGCATCTACACAAAATGAAGTAGAAGAAAAAACAGCAGATATGCCAAAGGATTTTTCAGAGCAAAATCATCCGAGTGCACGCAAGAGTGACAGTGTGGATTCGAGTGCATTGAGTAACTCTTCTAAAGAGTCTTTGATTGAATCTCTTATGAAAAAAACAGATGATATGTCCTCGAATTTTATCAAGTTGCAGATGAAACTTGAAGCCAAAGAAGAAGAGTTTGAGCAGGCATTACAAAAGGCAAAAGAAGAGGCATTTGCTGAGGGAATGGAAGCTGGAAAAGCTAAAGCAATAGAAGAAGCCCAAATAAATCAATCTGAAGCCTTGTCGCTTTTTGCTACTTCTGTGAAAAAGTTAGATGCGAGTGCACAAGAGTTTGAAAATGGTTTAGAGAGAATAAAAGAGAACCTCATAGGTGCAGCCCTTGATATTGCTCAAGAGGTTGTTCGTGTTGAAGTGAGTGAAAACTCTGAAAATATAGCAAAAGTGTTATCATTAGAACTTATAAAAGAATTACAAAGTGCATCTAAAGTAATATTAAAAGTTAATCCAAGAGATCATGGTGTAGTATCTGAACAAGTTGGTGCCCTCAAGCATATAGAAGTTGTCTCAGATGGTGCCATAAGTCAAGGTGGGGTGATTGCCATGAGTGATGCAGGCAATATTGACTCTGAGATAAGTAAAAGATTTGAAAAAGTGAAAAAAGTAGCATTAAGTGAGTAAAAAGTAGTATGAATATAAAAGAAAAATCGATTGCCCAACTCGAAGCAGTCAGTGCAGATATCCGAGCTGAAATTTTAAGGGTTGTGAGTAAAAATGGGGGGCATTTAAGCTCTACATTGGGTGCAACGGATGTGATTGTTGCAATGCATAAAGTATTTGACAGTAAAAAAGACCCTTTCATTTTTGATGTTTCGCATCAAGCCTATGCCCATAAATTGCTCACAGGAAGATGGGAAGCATTTGATACACTTCGTCAGTTCAACGGTCTGTGTGGTTATACAAAACCCAGTGAAAGTGAGGATGATTTTTTTGTTGCAGGGCATAGTTCTACTTCTATCTCTTTAGGGGTTGGTGCAGCAAAAGCGATTGCCTTAAAAGGGGAAGAGAATACTCGTATTCCTGTGGTGATGATTGGTGATGGATCTATGACAGCAGGAATGGTGTATGAAGCTTTAAATGAATTAGGTGAGCGAAAATACCCAATGATTATCATTTTAAATGACAATGAAATGAGTATTGCAAAACCTATTGGGGCAGTGAGTCGTATGCTGAGCTCTGCTATGGCTTCACCTTTTTACCAGCGTTTTAAAAAAACAACAGAAAGCTTTGTTGAAAACTTTGGAGATGGTGCAAAATATATTGCAAAACGCATGGAGGAGTCTCTGCGTTTGATTACTCCAGGCTTGCTTTTTGAAGAGATGGGGATTGATTATATAGGTCCCGTAGATGGGCACAATATAGCACAACTTGTTGATATTTTTCAAACAGCTAAAACGATGCAAAGACCGGTGATTATTCATACACAAACACTCAAAGGCAAGGGATATGAGCTTGCAGAGGGGCATGAAGAGAAATGGCATGGGGTCGGTCCTTTTGATTTAGACAATGGCAGTAGTGCAAAAAAATCTTCTGCAAAAAGTGCGACACAAATCTATACAGAGTCACTGTTGCATCTTGCCAAAGAGAATGAAAAAATCGTTGGGGCGACTGCTGCAATGCCAAGTGGAACAGGACTTTCTCCATTGATAGAGATGTATCCAGAGCGTTTTTGGGATGTTGCTATTGCGGAACAACATGCAGTTACTTCTATGGCAGCGATGGCAAAAGAGGGTTTTAAACCTTTTTGTACAATCTACTCTACCTTCTTACAACGCGGCTACGATCAGGTGATTCACGATACTTGTTTGATGGATTTACCTGTTGTTTTTGCTCTTGACCGTGCTGGAATTGTTGGAGAAGATGGCGAAACACATCAGGGTGTTTTTGATATTAGTTTTTTACGAGCTATTCCCAATATGACACTCTTTGCACCACGTGATGAAAAAAGTTTTCATCAAGCAATGGCCTTTGCTGCAACCTATGCATCTCCTTGCTCCCTGCGTTATCCAAGAGGCTCCTTTACTCCGACTGATTTACCAGAATCTGTACCATTTGAGTTGGGAAAATCACAACTTTTAGTTGCCAATAATTCGGATATACTCTTTATTGGGTATGGGAATGGTGTCGGGCGTGCTTATGAGACAGCACAACTGCTTGAGGAGAAAGTCAGTATTCTTGATTTGCGTTTTGTGAAACCGCTTGATGGAGAAATGTTGCGTCAAATGGCACAAAAACATAAAAAATGGTTTGTGTTTTCTGATAGTGCTAAAATGGGTGGTGTGGGCTCTGCACTTTTAGAATTTTTAGCACAAGAGCATATTTTAGATGTTTGTGTAGAGAGTTTTGAGTATGAAGATGCGTTTATTACACATGGCAATACAAAACTTGTCGAAGAGTCTTTAGAACTTTTACCAGCACAGTTGGCACAAAAAGTGATTTTATAAATTATAAGCCGAGTTCATTCATACATGCGACACAATACTGAGATTCTGGCATAAGTTTTAAACGTTCTAGGGGAATAGCTTCTTCACACTCTTGACAGATGTCATATGTTTGATTGTCTATAGTGTTATATGTCGTTTGGAGCCTGTGGAGCCGTTTTTTAGCGACTTCATACCTTTGCAGCGTAATATCTTGTTCTTGTTTGAGCATTTTATGATCAATGCTATCGAGGGAACAATCTTTTTTGATTGGTTTGAGACTTCTCTCATACTCTGCAATTTCCGTTGAGAGTGCTGCTATTTCGCGTTGCATTATTTGTTTGAGTGCTTGTTTTTCTTGTTGATTCATTATTTCTTTTCCATGTTTTAACAATGCTATTATACAAAAAAAAAGGAGTCTCCTATGCAGACAAATATAAAAAACTTAGATGATTTAGCACAATACATCGATTATTCTTTTATGCAGAGACTACAAGCTGATCCTGATGCAAGAGAAGATGGTATTGATTCTATGCCAAGGGAAGTGTTTCGTGGGCATTATGTTCCAGTGAAGCCGACAGCACTTGAAAATCCTATTTATATTGCACATAGTCATACACTGTTTAAAGAGTTGGGATTTGCAGATGCATTGGCAACATCTGATGATTTTATGAAAATGTTTTCAGCAGATTTAAGTGCTTTACCTGCAAACTATCAAAAGAGGGGATGGGCTACAGGGTATGCACTCTCAATTTATGGGAGAGAATATTATCAACAGTGCCCTTTTCATACAGGCAATGCATATGGTGATGGACGTGCACTCTCAATTCTAGAAGTTGTGAGAAACAATAAGCGATGGGAGATGCAGCTCAAAGGTGCAGGAAAAACACCCTATTGCCGTGGAGCTGATGGCAGGGCAGTGCTGCGTTCTAGTGTTCGTGAATTTTTAGCACAAGAACATATGTATGCCTTAGGAGTGCCTACTTCTAGATCTTTAACACTCTATACCTCACAAACGCAGAAGGTAGCAAGACCATGGTTTAGAAATGGATCGTATTCAAAAGACCCAGAAGTGATGATAGAAGAGGATATTGCTATTAGCACACGTGTAGCTTCTTCATTTTTACGGGTCGGACAATTAGAACTTTTCGCACGACGTGCACGTAAAAATGAGCATCCTCAGGCTTTAGCAGAATTAGAGCAAATTGTTTTATATAGTATTGAGCGGGAATATAGTGAAGAGATTGATACAAATTTAGCATTGGAAGAAAAGATTCTTCTTTTTGCCAAAGCTTTTGAAGAACGCATAAGCACACTTGTTGCTGAGTGGATTCGTGTAGGGTACTGTCAAGGCAATTTTAACAGTGATAATTGTGCCATAGGCGGATTTACACTCGATTATGGTCCCTTTGGTTTTATAGATGATTTTGACCCACACTATCAACCATGGACTGGAGGCGGAGAGCATTTTTCATTTTTAAATCAACCTCAAGCAGCTGAGAAAAATTTTCATATGTTTTACACTGCACTCTTACCTTTGTTCGCCTCAAATGAAGATGCCAAAAGAGAGTTAGAAAACATAAGAGAGAATTTTCCAAGGGTGATGCAAGGAAAAATGATAAAAATGTGGGCATCAAAGTTGGGATTTTCTCAGTTTCATGCAGGTATCTTTCATGAACTGATGGCATTGATGATGCAGACAAAAGTGGATTATACAATCTTTTTTAGAGAGCTCTCAAATATTCCAGACAATATTGCTCCACTGAAGAAGAGTTTTTATGCAGAGAGTGTTTTGAATGAAAAATTACTCATATTGTGGGCAGAATGGTTGGAGAAATGGAGAGAGCATATTGAGCAAACAAATGACATAAAATCAAAAGAAAAACTCTCTGCACAAATGAAGCAAATAAATCCAAAATATACTTTGCGAGAGTGGCATTTGGTTCGTGCATATAAAGCGGCAGAGCAAGGGGATTACACCCTTGTAAAAGAGTTGCAAGCAGTGATGAATGACCCCTATAGTGAGCAATCAGAAACTCTACAAGAGCAGTACTACAGAAAAAAACCGAGTGAATTGTTTCATGTCGCTGGTGTGTCTCATATAAGTTGTTCTTCATAGTTGGAGAGAATTTTAGTAACTTTTATGGCACATTAGAAAAAATTTGATAAAATTTCAAAAATAGAAAGTATAAAGGAACAAAAATGGCGGGATTTCCGACAAATATAGGATGTGAAAATCCAAATTGTATAGCAAAAGATATCTGTAAAAGACAGGTTATCGCAAAAGATGGTTCAGCGGTAGAAGTTGGCAGTTTTGGTGGTACACCTGAGAAAAAATGCGGGAAATTTTTAGAAAAATAAATTATGAAATATATTGTTATAGCTTTGATGCTCCTGCTGAGTGCGTGTAGCACCAAAAGCTATCAACAAACGCAAGCAAAGTTACTTATCCTCAAATCTCCCCTTATAAAATTTGCAGATTTAGCCTATATTCGCAATAATCAAAATGCTATTGCACTGGAACTTTTTGTGGCAGGAAAGTCTATAAAAACAATTACTATAAATCACTTCATTTGTGTAGATGGTGCTTGTATGCCTAAGGCTATGTTTAATGAAAAGTATCTCAATGGTGCCTACCCGAGTGGCATTTTGCAAAATATTCTTTTATCACAGGGGATTTATGCAGGAAAAAACAGGGTACAAACAGAAGAGGGATTTTTTCAAAAAATTCAGACAGAAGATGTAGATATATACTATGAAGTGACAAGTACTCAGACATATTTTAAAGATAGAAAAAAACATATACTTATAAAAATAAAGGATATAAACAATTTATGAAGACAAATAATAAGTTTGTAGGGGCACATGTAAGTGCAAGTGGTGGTGTTTTTAATGCAGTGGCAAATGCAGAGGCCATAGGTGCAAAAGCATTTGCTCTTTTTACAAAAAATCAACGTCAATGGATAGCAAAAGCATTGGATACAAAGACAATAGATAGATTTAAAAGTATGTTAGCATCAAGTGGCATTTTACCAAAACATATCTTGCCGCACGATAGTTATCTTATTAACCTCGGGCATCCTGAAGTGGAAAAACTTGACAAATCTCGTAATGCTTTTGTAGATGAACTTCGCCGTTGTGAGCTTTTAGGACTTGATAGACTCAATTTTCACCCCGGAAGTCATTTGGTAAAAGTTGCTAAAAAAGATAAAGAGAATCGTGAAGTGATGGACCCCATAGAAGATGTCTGTTTAGACAGAATTGCAGAGTCGATTAATATGGCACTTGATCAAACGCAAGGTGTCAGTGCTGTTTTAGAAAACACCGCAGGGCAGGGAAGTAACCTTGGATGGCGTTTTGAGCATTTAGCGCATATTATTGATAAAGTTGAAGATAAATCTCGCATAGGGGTTTGTATAGATACCTGTCATATGTTTACAGCAGGCTATGACATCCGCACAGAAGAGACTTATAAGCAAACTTGGAACGAGTTTGAAAAAATAGTCGGCTTTAAGTACTTGATGGGGATGCACATCAATGACTCCAAGCCACCATTAGGCTCGCATGTAGATAGACACCACTCCCTTGGAAAAGGTGAAATCGGACTTGATGCTTTTCGTTTTATTATGAATGATGCACGTATGGATGATATTCCTTTAATTTTAGAAACAATTGATGAAACAATTTGGAAAGAAGAGATAGAACTGCTTTATAGTTTTGTAGATTAAGTTTTATTGAGGTAAGATTTCCTTATACTTAAAAAAGGGTTTTTCAATGAAAAAAGTAGTTTTACTCTCTTTAGCTGCAAGTGCATATCTTATGGCGAGTGGTTATAAAATTCCAGAAAACTCGACAAATGCAGTTGCTTTGAGTGCTGCAAATGTCGCACATAATCATAACAGTGCAGATGCAGCATTCTATAATCCTGCAAAAATGGTCTTTATGAGTGATGAAAATCATATTGACACAAATTTAATGTATATTGGTTTAAACAAAGTCAATTATAACGGTACATATACAGATACTACAGGTGTAAATATATCTAATGAAAATTCTGAAAAGGAAAATTTTTTAATTCCTTCTTTACATTATGTTTCAAAAGAATTAGGAAATAATGCAAGAGTTGGTTTAAGTATAGTCAGTCCTGCTGGACTTTCAAAACGATGGAAAGGAACACAGGGGAGCAAAGTATCTGAAGAGTTTACATTACAAACTATAGAGATAAATCCAACAGCCGCATTTAAAGTGAATGAGAAGATTGGTTTTGCAGTTGGATTGAGAGCTCTTTACTCTAAAGGTGTTGTAAAATTAACACCATCTGCAAATGCACTTGTTCCAGTATCTCAAAATATGAGAGGTGATTCATTAGATTTTGGTTATAACTTAGCATTAGAATATAAACCTACAAAAGAGTTAGAAATAGGCTTAACATATCGTTCTAAAATTGATATGACTATTGAAGGTGATGCTGATTTAGAGTATAGGACTCTTTTAAATGGTAATTATGCTGTATCTGTGAGTTTACCAGTACCCGCAACTTTTTCAGCAGCTATTGCTTATACACTTCCTAGTAACACTACATTTGAGTTTGTCTATGAGAAAACATATTGGTCAGCTTATCAACAATTAGATTTTAATTATGCTAATGCAACAGCAGAAACTATATTTGGAAATCCTTCTGCGAAAAATTGGAAAGATACGAATGCATTTCGTTTTGGTGTAACACAAGAGTTGGATAAAATGACATTCATGGCAGGTTTAGTATTTGATGAAACACCTGTACCTGATGCTGTTATAAATTATGAACTACCTGATAGTGACTCTACGGCAATATCATTAGGTGGACGATATAAGATTAGTAAAAGTATGGATGTAGGTTTATCAGCTTTATATTCTATGCGAGATTCGAGACGAGTGAATAATGCAAAATTAGTGGGTGAATTTACTGGTGGAAATGTTCTCATTGTCTCCACTGGATTGAGTTATAAATTTTAAGGAAAAATTTGAAAACATTAGTAGATTTTTTATCGACAAAAAAGATTGAAAAAACAGATATTTTTATTCATCTCAAATGTGGAGCGAATGAAGCACTCATCTTACGTTATTTAACAAAAAGATATATGCAAGGGGAAGATGACATTTTAGTCTTAGAACTTTTGCAAGAGTTGTATGCGAGTGAAAAATATCAACATTTAGAGCACCTTTTAGAAGTAAAAAACCTCTTAGAACTCGGCTGGTTGCACCAGCAGAGTTTTACACCACTGAAAATTTCTGAAGTTACCCCCTTAGAGTTGCTCAATGTTGCTGTTGGGCTGACTCCCTCTTTTTTAAAACTCCTCCAGGAGGGGACATTAGAACTTGATTTACCAGATGTAAAACCTTATAGTGACCATCTTGAATACCTTCAAGACCAATTTTTTCGTATAGAATTGTACGAAAAAATGAGTGCCGTACGTCAAAATGTGCATGAGCACTCTTTGGGTGTTGATAGAATTCAACATAAATTAGAACTTTTAGAAAAACGCATTAATGAACGGGTTGCACAGACAAAAGAGCTGCT
>JALWON010000355.1 GCA_027083475.1 Sulfurimonas sp. | reverse complement strand
ACGGACATCTCCCCTGACATTTTTGTCACAAGGGATAAAAAAGATGTTTCATATAGAAGATTTTTTGATTGATGGGGGAGCAAAAAGATTGGCTGGTTTCTTTGGACTTTTCTTTATGCTTCTGCTTTTTGGTACATATTTTGTTCACTCATTGACACTATCGCTTGTCATTGCTGTACTGTATTTACTCTGTTCTTCCCTTGATATACTTTTTGGTTTTTGTATAGGTTGTAAAATCTATTTTATTATTAAAAAAGTGTATCCTAATTTTATGAAATGATGCTGCGTATCATAATAGCATAATGTAAAACAAAAAGATTGACAAAAAAGATAAATAAAGAAGAACCACGGGAAATAAAGTTTTCTATATTACTTCTCTCTCTATTGTTTGTTCTAAAAGCGACAAAAAAGTGGATAGCTGTTGCAATGATAAGCGATAAGACGAGCCACAGTTTATTACGGAGAAGTTCTACAACTTGACTTGTGTCATCACTAAAAACTAAATCAAAAAGACCATCATTACTAATCATTAAGACACCAGTAGCAAGTAAAATAATGAGTGAAACAAGTTCAAAATAACCAAAAATAGGTCCAACATGCGGATAGACCTCTTTTTGTTTTTGTTTATCAGTCAATGTCACTCCAAGGACAAACATAAAAATAGAACCACCTATCCAAGCAATTGCTGCAAATAAATGAAAATGTATAAAATAATCCAAGTTTGTCCCTCTGTTTTAGTGCTGTGATAGTAATACAATTATGCTTATATATTGTATAATTTCAAAAAGGCTTTATTATAAATATGCAATTCGTCGTAGACTCTTTAAGACAACGTGGGAAAATCTATAAAAAAATGCAAGAGGTTGCTCCAAAAGAGCTTGGTATTCGCAATAAAATAAAAATTTATACTGCAACCGATACGAACAATAAATTTTGGGCTATTTTTGCTGTGAGTCAAAAGAGCCGTATTTTAATGAAAGATGTTCATAAATTTGAAGAAATATTTGAAAAACTTGTCTTCTTTAGTGAAAAAATATTTGCACACAAGATGATATTTATCGATGCACCACTCTGTTCTAAAGCAGAAGCTGCATTGAAAGAAGTAGGTTGGAAAATAGCATGAAACTTCTTTTATGTGATGTAGGCAATACTTCGTATCATATAGCTGATGCGAAATCGACTTATAAAAAAGCAGTGAGTGCTTTTAACCCTGCAAGTATTACAGAAAAAATTTACTACAGCTGTGTCAATCAAGCAGTATTGAAGGTGCTGCAAAGTCTGGATAATTGGATTAATATTGCTGATTATGTAGATAAAACGCAGTATTACGCAAGTATGGGTATTGATAGAATTTGTGCAGTGCAAGCACTCGAAAATGCTGTTGTAGTGGATGCAGGCAGTGCAATTACGGTTGATGTTGTCAGAGAAAACCAGTTTGAAGGTGGTTTTATCTCCCCTGGTATAGAGGCAATGCGACAAACTTATAAAAATATTTCTCCTGCACTTGATTATTCATTTAACTTTGACCTAGACTTAGCTATAATGCCAAAAAATTCGCAAGATGCTATAAGTTATGGGTTTTTAAAAACATTATACTCTGAAGTAATGTCACAAAACTTGCCCATTGTACTGACTGGCGGTAATGCAAAAGAATTACAAAAAATATTTAAAAATGCCACAGTGAATGAGCATCTCATTTTTGATGGTATGAAACAGATAATAAAAAAGGCTCAATTATGCTAACAGTTGCACTCCCTAAAGGTCGTATTGCAAAAGAGACACTTGAAATTTTTGAAACTATTTTTGGTGATAGTTTTCAATTTGATGATAGAAAACTGATTTTGGAAACACCTAATTTTCGATTTTTACTTGTTCGTAACCAAGATGTTGCAACCTATGTGTACCATCAAGCAGCCGATATTGGTGTGGTTGGACTGGATACTTTAGAAGAGCAGGGGCTTGATGTTGTGCGTTTGCTTGATCTGCGCCGTGGAGTGTGTAAAGTAGCCATTGGGATGCGTAAAGGTGAAAAACTTGACCTTACAAAACCAGAACTCAAAGTCGCTTCTAAAATGGTGAACATTACAAAACGTTACTTTGAAGAGCGAGCTGTGAGTGTTGAGATTATTAAACTCTATGGCTCAATTGAACTTGCTCCTTTAATTGGTTTAGCAGATATGATAGTAGATATTGTTGAAACGGGTACAACGATGAAACAAAATGGCTTAGAGGTTGTGCAAGACATCATGACAAGTTCGACATATCTCATTGCGAACAAAAACAGCTATATTGCTAAAAAAGATGAAGTGTTAGATATTTATGAAAAAATTAACAAAATCATTAAAGCAGAGAATCACTAGCGCATGACAAACTTAGACCTTTATGCAAAGGCAGAACACCTTTTAGGAATTGAAGAGGCTACAGAAGCATTATATGATTTGTATCGTTCAGAATTAGAAGAGTATAAAGTCAAAACACTTTTAGATGTAGGTTGTGGCCGTGGCGGTTTTATGCAACGTATGCAGAGTGATGGTGTGCAGTGTAAAGGCATTGATTTGAGTCAGGTCATGGTCGATGCATGTAAAGCACAAGGGTTAGAGGCGGAGTGTATTGATATTGTGGATGCCTCTGGAGAGTATGATGCGATTGTGAGTATCTTTGATGTTTTGAATTTTTTAGATAAAGCAAGTTTACTTACATTTCTTGAAGCTGTTTCTCAGAGACTAAAAAAAGATGGAGTTTTTATAGCAGATATTAATACACTCTATGGTTTTTCAGATGTTGCAGAAGGGAGTATGAGTAGTGACAGAGAAGAGGAGTTCTTATCTGTTGATGCTTCATTTGAAAACAATGAACTCCATACAAAATTAACACTTTTTGAAAAACAAGCAGATGGTCGTTTTGAGAAGTATCAAGATACCATCGTACAGCATTTTCATAAAATAGCAGTTTTTCAAAAGTTAAGTGGATTAAAACTCATTGAAAAACAAACTTTTTCACTTTATGATACGGAAGATAAAACACTTCTAATTTTCAAAAAACGATAACTCTATTTTGTAGCAGTGAGTAAAAAGACTCCAAAGTCACGGTGTGGTTTTTGAATGGTATTGATGTTTTCAAAAGTAATATCCTTAAACCCACACTCCTGAACTACTTTGAGGAGTGCTTCTTTTTCAAAACCATAGTGAAAAACTCCTGCATTATCAGAATGAAAAGTCCCATCTTCATGCTCTAAATCAGCGATTGCAATAAAACTTTTCTCTTTAAGTGTTGCATAAATCGTTTGAAAAAAGAGTCTTAAATCTTCGATATGGTGTAGTGTCATTGAAGAGACTAAGCCATCAAATTTTTGTCCT
>JALWON010000354.1 GCA_027083475.1 Sulfurimonas sp. | reverse complement strand
TTTTTGTCGATGTCTAAAATCTACAACAGCCACAATGAGTTTATCATCTTCAATAAAATAAAAGAGCCTATAGTTCCCTATCCTATATCTATAATAACCCTCTAAATTATCTTTTAACTTTTTTATATTTGAGCCATAAAATGGGTTTTTTCTAAGTTGAGGATACACAAAATTTTCAATTTTTGCATAGAGTTTTTTATCTAGTCTCTTTTTGACTTTTTCAAAGGTTTTAGTTTCAGCAATTTGGTAATTAGATGACATGCCCTTAGGGTATAATTGTGTAATCGCCTTTTTTGAAATCTTCTAATCCATTCATCAAGTTCTTTACAAGTTCTTTGTCTTCTAAAATTTCATTCATTTCATCTTTTTCTACAAATTGTGATGAAGTGAGATATTGCATTGTTGCAAACTCTATAAAGTTTGAAAGATTTCTTCTTTGTCCATCTGCTGCAAGTTTTATCATATTGTAAACAGCATCATCTACTCTCATCGTAACTGTTTTCATAGCAAGATCCTTGAATATTTATTATTTTAATTATATTCAATTTTATTCTTTTTGTCAAACAGCCGTCTATTCTTTAGTCGTTTGTTAGCATTATTTTAGTACAATCTCGTAAATTTTCCTAATGAGGCTATACAAAATAATGATTAATTACTCAGCCATCAAACCCCTGCTCTTTAAACTCCAACCTGAAAATGCCCACCACCTTGCAGAGTGTGTCTTGCGTTTACCAAACATTTGTCAGATTCCATTTAACTCTTTTTTAGCATCGCACTTTATTACAAGTGATGTCTTAAAACAAGAAATTTTTGGTCGCCAATTTTTCAATCCTGTTGGTCTTGGTGCCGGCTTTGATAAAAATGCAACGATGATACGTGGTATTCAGCTCTTAGGCTTTGGTTTTACAGAAATAGGTACCGTAACTCCTCGTCCACAAGCGGGCAACCCAAAACCAAGAATGTTTCGCCATATAGAGGAGGAATCCATTCAAAATGCCATGGGATTTAACAATGATGGTGCTTATAAAGTCGTTAAACGCCTCCAAAAAAGATACCCCTACTCCACACCTATCGGTATCAATATTGGGAAAAATAAAACAACCCCTGAAAAAGAAGCACTCAACGACTATATTCACCTCATTAAATCGTTTCAAGGTTTAGGGGATTACTTTGTTATCAACATCTCTTCACCAAACACTCCGGGGCTGCGTGATTTACAAAATGAAGCATTTATCTCAAAGCTTTTTACCACCGCAAAAAAGCTTACAGACAAACCCATTTTACTCAAAATTGCTCCCGATATGGAAGTAGAAGATGCTGTAAATTTGACAAAAATGGCAGTTGAAAAAGGGGCTGATGGTATCATCGCCACCAACACTACCATAGATTATTCACTTGTCAAACACCCACAAAACAAAGGGGGCATCAGCGGAGCCGTCCTCAAAGAAAAAAGTTTTAAAATCTTTGATGCTATCGCTGCAGAACTCTACGGAAAAACAGTGCTTATCTCTGTTGGAGGTATTGACTCTGCTGAGGAAGCCTACAAACGCATCAAAGCAGGGGCTTCCCTTGTCCAAATTTTAAGCGGTCTTGTTTTTCATGGTCCTGATATGATTATGAATATCAACCAAGAACTCATCAAACTCCTCCAAGCTGATGGCTTTACAAACATCACACAAGCAATAGGAAGCGATAGAAAATAATGCGCTTCTTTTTACTCATTTTAATTACACTAGGAACACTTATGGCATCATCTTTACCAAAATATGAAACAAAAACTCTCAAAAACGGCTTACAAATCGTTGTAATTCCTCTACAAAACGCAAGCAATGTCATTAGTACAGATATTTTTTATAAAGTTGGCAGTCGTAATGAGGTCATGGGAAAAACAGGCATTGCCCATATGCTCGAGCATATGAACTTTAAATCAAGTAAACACCTCAAAGCAGGTGAATTTGACAAAGAAGTCAAAAGTATCGGTGGAGTCAATAATGCTTCGACAAGTTTTGACTATACGCATTACTACATTAAATCAAGCAGTGACAACTTAACAACTTCGCTTGACCTCTATGCAGAACTCATGCAAAATCTTAGTCTAAAAGATAAAGAGTTCCAACCAGAACGCGATGTCGTTACAGAAGAACGCCGCTGGAGAACAGATAACAATCCAATGGGACTTTTGTATTTTAAACTCTTTAACAATGCCTATATTTACCATCCTTACCACTGGACACCTATCGGATTTATGAACGACATTCGTACATGGAGTATCAAGGACATTCGAGATTTTCATGCCACCTATTACCAACCAAACAATGCCCTTTTAATGGTCACAGGAGATGTCGATCCCAAACAGGTTTTCAAAGAGGCAAAAAAAGCCTTTGGCAAGATAAAAAACAGAGTAAAAGTACCGAAAGTCAAATTTGTCGAACCAGAGCAAGATGGTGCAAAACGGGTTATTATTCATAAAGAGAGTGAAGTTGAGATGCTCGCTATTGCGTTTCACATTCCTAATTTTCAAGATAAAGACCAAGTGACACTCAGTGTCATCAGCGAAATCTTATACTCAGGAAAAAGTTCACGCCTCTACAAAAACCTTGTCGAGAAAAAACAACTTGTCAATAGTATTTATGCCTATAATATGGAAAATAAAGACCCTGGACTTTTTCTCTTTATAGCAAGTTGTAACCCAGGCATCAAAGCCAAAGATGTGGAAAAAGAGCTTATCAAAGAGATAAACAAAATGAAAACCACACAAGTAACACAAGCAGAACTCGATAAGGTAAAAATCAACACAAAAGCAGACTTTATCCACTCACTTGAGAGTTCTACAAGTGTTGCCAACCTCTTTGGAAGTTACCTTGTTCGTGGGGACATTCGCCCACTTTTGAGTTATGAAGATGATATTGAAAAAATCACTGCGAAAAAGGTGCAAAAAGTTGCACAAAAATATTTTAATTTTGACAAATCAACAACCCTTATTTTGAAAAAGGGTCACTAAACTCAAACGCAGGACGACCCAGATAGTAGCCTTGAAAATAGTCTACTTCCAACTCCTGTAAGAGTGTAAGCACCTCTTGAGTCTCAATTTGCTCAGCCACTATTTGCATTCCCATCCCTTGTGCAAAAGCACACATTGTTTTGACAATATGATAAGCGGATGGGTTTGTATCTATCTCTTGAATAATTGTGCCGTCTATCTTTAAAATATCAAACTCTAGATTGATAAGATATGAAAAGTTTGCATAACCACTTCCAAAATCATCTAACGCAATGCTAAAACCCAAATCTTTTAAGCGCAAAATTTGGCTTTTTATACGTTCAAAATCCTCAATCTGCTCATGTTCAAGGATTTCTACCGTTAATCGTTGTGCCAAATCTGGTCGCTTTGCAAACTTGTTCTA
>JALWON010000353.1 GCA_027083475.1 Sulfurimonas sp. | reverse complement strand
CCCGCTCACACATTCCTGCGTTTGGACTCATGCAAATTGTTCCAAAATCTGCAGGCATTGATGCGTACTTTTACCTCTACAAAAAAAAGAAGCTCCTAAGCAGTAGTTACCTCTACGACAGTGCCAATAATATTACAATAGGCACAGCCTACTTGCATCTGCTCTACTACCGTTACCTCAGAAAAATCAAAAATCCACAAAGCAGGCTCTACTGTACCATTGCCGCATACAACACAGGAGCTGGCAACATTGCCTATGCCTTTACAAAACACTACAGTATGTACAAAGCCGCAGCCCTCATAAACAAGCTCTCACCGAGTCAAGTCTATGCCAAATTACAAAAAGATTTACGTTTTGATGAGCCAAAACGCTATCTTAAAAATGTCAAAAAAAGAATGCAACTCTACCATCGTCTTTATGCAATGCAAGTCAAAGAGTTCCATACAGACTAAGCCTCACGAAATTTAGCTATAATTCTACTTATAATTATAGCTAAGGTCACTCCATGAAAAAAATTGCCATTATCGGTCGCCCAAATGTTGGGAAAAGTTCACTCTTTAATCGTCTTATCAAAAAACGAGATGCCATTACCTCCGACCTCGCTGGAACAACACGCGATGTCAAACGCAGAACAATCGCCATCATGAACAAAGAAGCCCTCCTCCTTGACACAGGTGGGCTCGACAAAGGGTGTGAGCTTTTTGATAAAATCAAAGAGATGTCCCTCAAAGCAGCCTATGCAGCAGACATCATTTTATATATGGTCGATGGAAAAGGCATTCCTGAAGATGAAGACAAAAAACTCTTTTATGAACTCCAAGCTATGGGCAAAGATATTGCCCTTGTAGTCAATAAAATAGATAATGACAAAATGAAAGAGAAACTCTGGGATTATTATGAATTTGGAACGGGTGATATTTTTGGCATTTCTGTTTCACATAACCGTAATACTGTCGAACTTTTTGAGTGGATTGCCGATAAAATTCCTGAGAGTGACACCATCAAAGAAGTAGAAGAAGAGAGCCTCCAAGTCATTGAACCAGAAGCAATTTCAGATGAGGAGTTTTTTGCCAACCTCGAAACTGCGCAAGAAGATGACTACACCTACTGGGATGAAGATGAGATGGATGGCATTGTCGAAGATGATACTATTTTTGGAAACAACGACCGCATTAAAGAGTTTGATGAAGAGGACATCAACCACATTAAAATCGCCATCATTGGGCGAACAAATGTTGGAAAATCTTCTCTGCTCAATGCTCTTTTAGGTGAAGAGCGTTCTGTTGTGAGTAGTGTTGCGGGGACGACTATTGACCCTATTGATGAGACGATTGATTATAAAGACAAACAGATTACCTTTGTCGATACAGCGGGACTCCGTCGCCGTGGAAAAATTGTAGGCATTGAGAAGTATGCCCTCATGCGCACTACTGAAATGCTTGAAAATGCAAACATGGCACTTGTTGTTTTGGATGCAAGTGAGCCTTTTTTAGACCTTGATGAAAAGATTGCAGGGCTAGTGGACAGCAACCGACTCTCCTGTATCATTGTACTTAACAAATGGGATATTGCCAAACGCAGTGAACATGACAAAATCATCAAAGAGGTACGCGATAGATTCAAATTTTTAGCCTTTGCCCCTATTTTAACACTCTCTGCACAAACACATCTCAGAGTCGATAAACTCCACGACATGATTTTAGAAATCAATGAAAACTACTCCCAACGCATCCCAACTTCTAAAATTAATGAAGTCATAGAAAAAGCCCTACGTCGTCACACTCTGCCAAGTGTCAGCGGGCAAGTCATTCGCATTTACTATGGAACGCAGTATGAAACACGACCACCAAAAATCGCCATCATTATGAATAAACCAAGTGGATTACACTTTACATACAGGCGCTACCTTGTCAATAAAATGCGCGAAGCCTTTAACTTTACTGGAACACCGCTTCTCTTTAAAGCGAAAAAGAGGGGAGAGAAGTAGTCTTTATCTCTATAAAAGATAGTTTATTCTATAATCTTCTTTATGAAAAAGAAAGAACAGCTTAAACAAATCATTAGAGATTTCCACCTTCGTGAGCATTTTCCTGTAAAAAGTCGTGCACTTCAGCCTCCTCTACATACACAAAAAATCATTACACTTATAGGGGTCAGAAGATGCGGCAAAACATCCATCCTCTACGATATGATAAACAAGCTCGCTACAAATACTCCAAAAACAAAAATATTATTTCTCAATTTTGAGGATGAACGACTTGACTTAGCCATTGATGAATTAGACCTTATTTTACAAAGTTACCGTGAACTCTATCCTGAACAAAATTTGGATGAATGCTATTTTTTCTTTGATGAAATTCAAAATATTGTAGGCTGGGAAAAGTTTATTAGAAGAGTTTACGATACACTCAGTAAAAACATCTTTATCACCGGTTCCAATTCGAAATTATTGAGTAGTGACATTGCTACGAGTCTCAGAGGTCGTACACTCTCTTATGAAGTTTTTCCGCTCTCTTTTGATGAGTACCTTGCATTTAAAGAGATAGAAGTAGATTTATATGCTTCAAAGAGTTTAGCACAAATCCTCAATGCTCAAAATGACTTTTTAACAAATGGTGCTTTTCCTGAAACACTCTTTTTAGAAGAACAGTACCAAAACCAGACCCTGCAAGAGTATTTTAATGTCCTTCTTTATAAAGATTTAGCAGAGAGATACAGCATCACAAATACAGTTGCACTTAAATTTTTTCTCAAACGCATAATTGCTTCCTCTACAAAACAAGTTTCAATCAACAAAATATATAATGAACTTAAATCCAATGGTATTAAAATAGGGAAAAACACCCTCTATGATTTTTTAGAATATATTCAAAATATCTATCTTGCACTCACTCTGCATAAATATGATGCATCACTTGTCAATAAAGAGCTGGGTGAGAAAAAAGTTTATAGTATTGACATCGGCTTAAATAATGCAACCGAATTTCAATTTTCACAAAACAGAGGAAAAGCTTTAGAGAATGCTGTTTTTTTAGAACTCAAAAGAGTATATTATGAAATATTTTACTTTAGGAATGCAAGTAGTGAATGTGATTTTTTAGTCAAAGAGACCAACTCCATTACACAAGCTCTTCAAGTAAGCTATGACATTAGCGAGATACAGACACAAGAGAGAGAAATCAAAGGGCTCCTTGCAGCTTGTAAAAATTTCAATCTACAAAAGGGGACTATTATCACATATGACAGCGAAGATGAGATAGTACGAGATTCTATCACCATTACAGTAATACCATTTTACAAGTGGATTTTAGCACAAAAATCTAAAATGGTTTAAGCACAACCATACCTACAATCAACAACATTAAAATTGTAGGAATTTCATTATACATCCGAAAGAATTTTCCGCTTTT
>JALWON010000352.1 GCA_027083475.1 Sulfurimonas sp. | reverse complement strand
GTGTTGAGTACTGAATACGTTCAGGATTGACAATCTTTGCAAGTTCGTGAAGTCTTTTATCTGGAACAGGAACCACTGCTTTGTTGGGTTCTATGGTACAAAATGGATAATTAGCTGCCTCTGCGTTTTGTGCCTTTGTGAGTGCATTAAATGTTGTTGATTTACCTACGTTTGGAAGTCCGACTAAGCCTATTGCTAATCCCATTTTGAACCTTTAGTGAAATTTTTTTGCAATTATAGCGAAATTTTAACCAAAATTATGCAATAGGGATTTCTAAAATTTATCTATGCTTGTATGCAAGGGATGTTTAGTAAAAATGATAAGCTACCTTATTGGTAGTGTTTATTTTTAATGCATGTGCCTTGTGTGCAATGATAGGTGAAGTTTTTAATTTTCTATTGCATTATTTGGGTTTAAAAGAGTTTAGGAATCAATCGTGCAGTATTCTTTGCATACTCTTTATAAGCTTCACCCTCACAGTGCCACAAACTCTCTTCATAAAACATTTTTACTAGCATATTGACAACTAAAATGCCATATACAATAAGTGTATAAGTATTGAGGTACAAAAGAGTTACTCCTAACATACCTGTAAGCACAGAAGCATACATTGGATGTCTTATATAAGCGTAAATTCCATCTGTAATTAATGTACAATCTTCTTTAATATCAGGACGAATGTTAAAGTTTCCAAGTCTGTTTTTTCGTAATGCCAAAATACCAATCACTCCTCCAATCACAATTAGTGTCATACCTAAACCAAAATTTTTTGTCGGGGTTCCTAAAGGGAGGGCTAACAATAAAATAGCACCAAATTGTATAAATACTAAAATTTTACTTTTCATCTCGTCTCCTAATTATCTAAAATTTCAACAGCTTCATTTCCATCGAGAACACTAAGGAGTTTAGAGTCCACTCGTATCGCAGAATCAATCACAACATTATGCAGCTTTGACACAATGGTTACTTGTAGTGGACGATTTCCAGGATGTTGGCGTATCAGAGTATATAAACTCTCTAAAATTGCCCCTTGGGCATCCATTCTTACAGAAATACTAATAGGTTCAGGTGCTTTTTCCTGTACCTCTTTTTTTACTTTTTTTGTCTCTTTTTTCGCCTCTTTGAGTGTCATAATTTTCGTAATGCCAATTCGAGGTCCAAAATCTGTATGGGTGATTTTTCCTTTAAAGGCAATAGGTTCTGATTGATTCATCTCATTTAATTTTTCTAGCTTATCAGAGAAGAGCATTATCTCAATATTGCCATGAAAATCCATCAGGTTTACAATGCCAAACTGATTCCCTTTTTTACTCATTTTCACCATTATCTCTTCTACTTTCCCAATAAAGACAGCATAAGAGCCATCTTTAACATTTTCAAGTTCAGAAGAGAGAGTATAATTGAGTTCATTTATTTCCTCTCTAAATTCATCCATTGGATGCCCAGAGACATAAAAACCTAACGTATCTTTTTCAAACTCTAAAATCTCTTTGAGTGTATATTCTTGTGTATTAGTCAAATTAAGTTCTACTGTAGTAATGCTTTCATCATCACCAAAAAGACTCCCTACTGCATTTTTCTTCGCTTCACTTGCCTTTTTTGCAGTATCGACAATAAGTTCTATTTGCTCAAGGAGTGCTTTTCGTGAGTAGCCAAACCTATCAAAACCACCTGATTTTATAATGGCTTCTATCACCCGCTTGTTTACCTTACTCGGTTCGATACGGTTTACAAAATCTTGCCACGACGTATAATCACCATTGGCTTCACGCTCCTCAAGCATGGCATGAATAGCAGCTTCACCAACACCTTTAATCCCGCCAAGTCCAAAAAGGACAATATCTCTGCCCTCTTTTGTTATGGCTGAGAACTCTAACTGCGAATCACAAATATCGGGAGGCCCAAGCTCAATACCCATGCGTTTCACCTCATCGATATAACGCACAACTTTATCTGTGTTATCTTTATCACTTGTCAAAAGTGCTGCCATAAACTCATTAGGATAGTATGTCTTTAACCATGCTGTTTGAAAAGTAACCATCGCATAAGCTGCAGAGTGAGACTTATTAAATCCATACCCCGCAAACTTTTCAATCAAATCAAACAGGGCAGATGCTAGCTTATAATCAAGCCCTAACTTTTGTGCACCCTCAGAGAAAAGTCGGTTGTATTTCTCCATCTCTTCTTTCTTTTTCTTCCCCATAGCACGACGCACAATATCCGCTCCACCAAGACTCATTCCACCAATGATTTGCACTATTTGCATAACCTGTTCTTGATAGACAATCATCCCATAAGTTGGGTCAAGTGTCTCTTTGAGCAGGTCAAAACTTACCTCTTCAAAAGGGTAGAAAACTTTTTTACGTCCATGTTTACGTTCGATAAAGTCATCAAGCATTCCAGACTCCATTGGTCCTGGTCTATAGAGTGCCAAGACCGCAATAAGGTCTTCAAAGTTTGATGGTTTAAGGCGTTTGTTCAAATCTTGCATTCCACTCGATTCTATCTGGAACATTCCCACAGTTTCACCTGTTTGAATCACTTCATAGACTTTTGAGTCATCCACATCTATAGTGTCCCAATTGACATCTTTATCATAACGGCGTTTAATGAGTTTCACTGCGTTTTGAATAACATCAAGTGTTTTTAAACCTAAGAAGTCAAACTTAATGAGGTCAATATCTTCCATGTAATTCAGTGAATATTGAGTGACAAATGTGTCTTCTCCACTTGGCTTATAGATAGGAGTTTTTTTCCATAACTCTTCATTACTTATCACAACACCCGCTGCATGAATTCCCGAGTTGCGTTTAAGCCCTTCAAGTTTTTTAGCAAACTCCCAAACTCGCTTTGCATTTGCATCACTCTCTATAAGTTCAGCTATTTTTGGCTCTTTTTGAAACGCTCCATCTTTAAACTCTCCACCCTTTGTTTTTCCATTGAGAGTAATACCGAGTTCATCAGGAATGAGCTTTGCCATCTTATCAGCTTGAGAGAGTGGCATATCTAAAACGCGGGCAACATCGCGAATGACTCCTTTTGCAAGAAGCGAACCAAAAGTAATAATTTGTGCGACTTGATTACGTCCATACTTCTCAACAACATAGTCTATCACCTCGCCACGACGAGCCTGCATAAAGTCCATATCAATATCGGGCATACTCACACGTTCAGGATTTAAAAATCGCTCAAACAGCAGGTCATACTTCATCGGGTCAATGTCGGTGATGTCAAGCGAAAACGCAACCAAACTCCCCGCAGCACTTCCTCGCCCTGGTCCCACAGCGATTCCCATGCGTTTTGCCGCAATTACGAAATCCCAAACAATCATCATATACCCTGGAAACTTCATAGAGTTGATGATGTCCATCTCATACTCTAAACGCTCCCTGTACTCTTGATGACGCTCAGGGGGAACAATTGTAAGAC
>JALWON010000351.1 GCA_027083475.1 Sulfurimonas sp. | reverse complement strand
TGAGAAATTTTTAGTTGTAAGAGGTAAAGCACTTATTGAATTTAGACATATTATTACAAATGAAAAAGTAAGTTATAAGGTGAGTGATAGTAGAATGGAAATTGTAGAGATGATACCTGGATATACACATAATATAAAAAATATTGGTAATGAAGAAATGATACTTTTGCTTTGGGCAAATGAAAACTATGATAATAATCGTCCAGATACATATTTTTTAGAGGTATAAACATGGTAAAATTAAAAATAATGACAGTTGTAGGGACAAGACCAGAAATTATAAGACTTTCAGCAGTAATTGCAAAGTTGGAAAAATCAAATGCTGTTGAGCATATACTTGTTCATACAGGACAAAATTATGATTATGAACTTAATGAAGTCTTTTTTAATGACTTTAATCTTCGTAAGCCTGATTATTTTTTAAATGCGGCTGGAGGTGGAGCTAGTGAAACTATAGGAAAAATCCTTATAGCTATTGATCCTATTTTAGAAAAAGAACAACCAGAGTCTATTCTTATATTAGGCGATACAAACTCTTGTCTCTGTGCAATACCCGCTAAGAAAAGACATATACCTATCTTTCATATGGAAGCAGGAAATAGATGTTTTGATCAAAGAGTACCTGAAGAGACAAATAGAAAAATCGTTGATCATACAGCTGATATAAATATGACCTATAGTGATATCGCAAGAGAGTATCTACTTAGAGAAGGTTTACCTGCTGATAGAATCATCAAAACTGGTTCACCTATGTTTGAAGTGATTACAAATAAATTAAAAGATATTGAAGCTTCTACTGTTGTGAATAATTTAGGACTTACAAAAGGTCAATATTTTGTTGTTTCTGCTCATAGAGAAGAGAATATAAGTTCAGATAAAAAATTTTTGGATTTAGCTGATACTCTGAATGCTATCGCAGAAATTTATAAACTACCTATCATAATATCTACTCATCCTCGTACTCGAAATAAAATTGAGGAACTTGGTGTTAAGTTTAACGACTTAGTATCTTTAATGAAACCAATGGGTTTTAATGATTATGTTAAATTACAAAAAGATTCAAAAGCTGTTCTGAGTGATAGTGGAACCATTAGTGAAGAATCTTCTATTTTAGGTTTTCGTGCATTAAATATAAGAGAAGCACATGAAAGACCCGAAGCGATGGAAGAAGCAAGTGTGATGATGGTTGGACTTCAAAAGACAAGAATACTTCAAGGACTAGAAGTATTAGATACTCAAACAAATGATACTTTACGAAATGTAGCTGATTATAGTATGCCAAATGTTTCTGATAAAGTTTTAAGAATTATATTGTCTTATACTGATTATATTAACAAAGTTGTATGGAAAAAATATTGAATAAAAAAATTCTTATAGTAACAGAATACTTTTACCCTGAAGAGTTTAAGATAAATGACATCGCACTTGAGTGGCAGAAAAAAGGCTACGAGGTAGATGTGCTTACAAATTTTCCAACATACCCTGCAGGAAAAATATTTGATGGGTATGAAAATAGATGGTATCGAAAAGACGATTATAAAGGTATTACTATTTATAGACTTAAAGCAGTTACAGGTTACAAAGAGAGTCTTTTTAAAAAGCTTTTAAAATATTTTGTTTTTATGTTTTTAGGGAGTATTGTTGCCTTGAAAATTGGTAAAAAGTATGATTATATTTTTGGATTCAATATGGCAGCCTTAACAGGAATGATACCAGCAGTAGTGATAAAAAAAGTTTATAAAAAACCTCTTACATTTTGGGCACAAGACATCTGGCCTGAGAGTGTGTATGCCTATGGATTTAAGAAAACGAAACTTCTTGCCTATTTTTTAGAAAAGTTTGTAAAGTTTATGTACTCTAATATTGATGCTATTGCCATATCAGGAAAAGGTTTTCAACAGAAGCTAAAGCCATATATAAAAGAAGGGTTACAGTTTCATTATCTTCCTAATTGGGCTGATGAACTAGATATGAATTTAGAAGCCGTTGTATTCTCTACAGAAAAAAAAGTACATTTTACCTTTGCCGGTAATGTTGGGAAAGTGCAAAATTTAGAAAATATTATCATAGCTTTTAATCAACTAGAAGATAAGTATGCTAATAAAGCACAACTCAATATAGTAGGCGATGGTTCAGCACTTGAAGAACTTAAAAGTTTAAATAAGAAGGATAATGTAGTTTTTCACGGAAGAAAACCAAGAAATGATATGGCAATGTACTATAAAGCAAGTGATTTCTTAATAGTTTCACTCATTGATAAACCAATATTCTCAGTAACTGTTCCAGCAAAAACACAAACATATATTGCTGCTAAAAAGCCAATATTAGCGATTATAGATGGAAATACTGCGAATATTATTAATGATAATAATCTAGGATATATAGCCGCTCCAAATGATATAAAGCAAATTACAAATGTATTTATTGAGGCAATAAATACTGATGATAAACAAATTGAAAAGTTTACAATAAATTGTATAAAATTAACAAATACAATTTTTAATAAAAAAAAGATAATTGATAATTTATTGAAATTGACGATAAGTTAAAATTGCTTAATCCTTACAGTATGGAAGGAGGAGATTATAAAAATACTTGGCCACCTATGCTACAATGTCACTACGAATATTTTTTAGAAATCTACTGGCCAAGTGTCGACACTTCTGGGTTTCCGAAAGGAGTAGCTGTGAGAAAAAAAAGAAAATAGTACAGTTTATTCTAAAACCAGAAGGGAGAAATAAATGAAAGAAAAAGATTTCAAAAATTGGAATACAACCAAAGAAGAACTTCATAATGGAAAAATAAATTTTAGATTTAGAGAACGAGATATATTTTTTATGTATGTTGGGGTAAATATAGGGTTTGAGCAGGATGGAGATGAGAACTTTTTAAGACCTGTATTGGTTTATAAGAAGTTTAACAAACATGTGTTCTTGGGTATTCCACTTACATCCAAAATAAAAGACGATAAATTTCATTATGAGTTTAATTATACTAATGATACTAGAAGCTTTGCTATTCTCTCACAACTAAAATTATTTGATATAAAAAGAGCTAAGTATAAAAATGGGAGTATAA
Source organism: Sulfurimonas sp. (assembly GCA_027083475.1). Classification (GTDB taxonomy): domain Bacteria; phylum Campylobacterota; class Campylobacteria; order Campylobacterales; family Sulfurimonadaceae; genus Sulfurimonas. The sequence goes on along the minus strand of JALWON010000351.1, from coordinate 10,166 downwards.
AAGAGAATGATTTCTTTAAGCTTCAAGAAAAATTACTGGAGTTAATTGTTACCCCTTTGGAAAAACCAAAGGGTGCGCGCAATTGCGATTTGTAGAATGAGAGTATATAATAATAATAATAATATGTCAAGAAGGGTTCTCTAAATGATTTATCTATTCCTTTTAATTCTCTCTTTTATACTCACATACTTCATAAAAAACTACTACATCAAACATGCACTCCTTGAAGAGATCAACGAGCGAAGTTCTCACACTGTTCCTACTCCTCATGGAGGGGGTATCGCCATCGCTTTTGTATGGTTTAGTGGTCTTTTTTATCTCTACTTTACTCATGAAATAGACTCTTCTCTCTTTTTTGCACTTATGGTTGGTCTTCTCATCTCTGTTGTAAGTTTTTTTGATGATTTATATGATTTAAGTCCAAAAGTTCGGCTTATAACACAAGCCCTTGTCGCATTTGGAGGGCTCTACTTTTTGGATGGCTTTCAAGAGTTAGACTTTTTCCTTTTTACGATTGACAATCAGCTTTTGACAAATCTATTTGCTTTTTTAATGATTATTTGGTTTATCAACCTTTACAACTTTTTAGATGGTATTGATGGCTATGCTGGAAGTGAGTCTCTCTTTTTAGCCATAGCTGGATTTATACTCTTTGGCGACAATGTCTTTCTCGTCTTAGCAGCATCAGTACTTGGATTTCTGCTTTGGAACTGGCATCCGGCTAAGATATTTATGGGAGATGTAGGAAGTACACTTCTTGGATACAATGTTGCCATTTTTACACTCTACTATGCCAATCAAGCAAGTAGTAACTTTTGGATATGGATAATTCTCTTTAGTATTTTTTGGTTTGATGCAACACTCACACTTTTTTTAAGATACAGAAATGGTGAAAAACTTTCACAAGCACACAAAAAACACTTCTATCAAAAACTCACACAAAAGGGTTGGTCACATAGTCAAGTCACAACGACTGCACTGTTCATAAACATTGTTTTATTGGGCTTACTGTATACTATTAATTAATCATTATTTCAAACAATTTTTGCTATAATACCCTTAAACAAAGCAAAGGAATTCTGTGATTATACGAATCTCAAATCTAGGAAGAAAACTTTTTTTTATGATGATGGATTTTTTCATTATCATTTTCTCAAGTTATTTTGCTTTTGCACTGCGTTTTGATTTTGACATACCTCTACAGTATCATAACTCCATCCTGGCAACCATACTATTTCTCCTCACTATTCGCATTACTCTCTTTTATTATTTTCGAGTATATAACATTAGTTGGCGACATTTTGGATTTAAAGATACTTTTAGGCTCTCCTTTTTAACAGTTGGAACTACACTCTTATTAATACTTTTCTCCTATATCATTCGAGGAAGTGAATATGTCATTCCTCGTTCTATCATTCCCATAGAATTTTTTCTCTCCTTCTTTTTCTTTATGACTTTACGTATAAGTAAGCGAGTCTATCTTGAACTCATGCACAGAAATATAAAAGGGAAAAGTACTGTTATTTTAGGGACTTTAGATAATTCAAATACAATCTTACGAACAATCAATGTCAAAGGAAGTGGCTACTATCCCATCGCAATTATCAATGATTTGCATAGAAATATCAAAATAAACGGGGTTGAAGTATACTCTTTAGAAAAATTTCAGAATTTAGGTATCAGTTGTGAAGTTGCCATTATGGATACATCCATAGAATTACCAAATATCTACGACACACTCACAGCATTAGGCATTGAAGAAGTGAAAGTTGCAAGTGACTATAGCGACTATGGTGCACAGATTACAGATATTTCCGTTGAAGACCTCTTAGCGCGACACCCAAAAGACTTAGATAAAGAGCTCATACACTCTTTTCTCAAAGGAAAAATTGTTCTTGTCACAGGGGCAGGAGGCAGTATAGGGAGTGAAATTTGTCGTCAATGTGAAAGATTTGGAGTCAAAGAGCTCCTCTTGCTTGATAACAGTGAATTTAATCTCTATGCAATTACCGAAGAGTTACAGCAAGTCAAAACGGTATCTATCATGCAAAGTGTCGTCAATAAAACTGATTTAGCATCTACATTCGCTCAGTACAAACCAGATGTAGTCATCCATGCAGCAGCATATAAACATGTACCACTTGTAGAAGCAAATATGCATGAAGGCATTGTAAACAATATTCAAGGCACACAAAATGTTATTGATACAGCTATAGAATTTGGTGTTGACAAACTTGTTTTAATCTCTACAGACAAAGCGGTCCGACCAACAAATGTCATGGGTACCACCAAACGCATATGTGAACTCTATGCACAAAATGCCAATACACAAAAAACCGATATAGTTGCCGTACGTTTTGGAAATGTGCTAGGAAGTAGTGGGAGTGTCATTCCTAAGTTTAAATCACAAATCGAAAAAGGGCAAAACATTACAGTCACCCATCCTGATATTACACGCTATTTTATGCTCATCCCTGAAGCCTGTGAGCTTGTATTACAAGCAGGTGCCATAGGTACAGGGGGAGAAATATTTATTTTAGATATGGGCGATCCAATTAAAATCGTTGATTTAGCACAAAAAATGATTGATTTAAGTGGGAGAAAAGATATAAATATAGAGTTTTCTGGTCTACGCCCTGGAGAAAAACTCTATGAAGAGTTGCTCATAGATGATAGCGATGCTTCAACACCATACGAATCAATCACCGTTGCAAAACCTACTGTTTATAACATACAAACTCTCCGTCAAGATATAGAAACATTACTACAGTGTCAAAGTAATCAAGAACGCATCCAACAACTGCAAAAGATAGTTCCTGAGTTTAACCATCAGACCAATCTATAAAAAAGCTTCAAACCTCTCTTGGCAGAGGCATCTAAATCGTAAGAGATGTACTCGAGATAATATAAAATATTTTTCGGACTGACTCCTGTTCTTTGAGAAGCTTTTTGCAGTAAATATTGTGGAATTTTCACAGGAGATTTGAGAAATTTTCGTTCTATCTTTCTATACAACTCTTTTTCTTTATGAAAACACAAAAGAGCAAAAACAAAAGGGACTCCATAGCGACTCCTCCACTCTTTTGCCAAATCAGTATGCTCGTGTCCTTCAAAAAAGTATGACAATGCCCTATCCCCTATCATTACTTTTCCCTCTAAACCTAAAACCTTTGCTAAGGCATTGGAAGAGGCAGAAGCACTATCTTTTTCATGCCCTTCATGTGGCACTAAAAGAACACTTAAAACCTCTTTTTTGGCAATAATCCCTAAACCTACATGTGCATACTTCTTGGCTGCTATGCTCGATATAAATGCTGCATCTGCTTTTCGTGCTACAAAACGAGTATTAATTACAGCAGGCACATTTTTATAGTACTGCATACTCATTCGCTCTTGAGAACTTCTTGTAAAACGTTTCATAAATACATGAAAAGGTAATAAATTGAGATACTCTATCTTGCCAAAAATCATAGTGTGATTATACAGCACTTAACTTATCTTAGATATAATTGCATTACTTATTATAAAGGTTATACAGATGGTACGTGTTGAATTTTTAGGACCGATACAAAAAGATGCCCTTGAGTTAGAGATTACAGACTTGAGCCAACTCGCAGCAATTTTACAAGCAGATGAAAGCCTGCATGAATGGCTCACAAACTCTGCAGTTGCACTCAATGACACCCTCATCTCTTCTTTAGAGGGTTCCCTCAAAGATGGAGATAAAATCTCTCTTTTACCTCCTGTTTGTGGTGGTTAATCTATGCTCTACTTATATGATGGTGCGCTCAATGTACCTAAAATTTTAGCAGATTGGTATACACAAGAGGCACAGAGTAACTATGGTGCATACATCCCCTTTATAGGGACAGTACGAAGCGAAGATGGCATTGATGGGCTCAGTTTTGACATTTATGAACCCATCCTCAACTCTTGGTTTGCCACTTGGCAGAAAAAAGCACACGAAAAGGGAGCTATCATCAAAATGGCACACTCAAGAGGCGATGTCCTTTTACATGAGTCTTCTTATATTGCCGCTGTATTTTCACCAAAACGCAGAGTTGCCTTAGAGTTTATCGATGCATTTGTAGAAGATTTTAAAGCCTCCGCCCCTATCTGGAAATATGACTTAAAAGATGGGAATCGCCGCTATGCACTTGAGCGTTCAACTGCTATCAAAGGCAGTGGACTACTTGCACAATAAAGGATAAGATGTGGATTTTATATCGTATGAAACGAGTCAAAATATGTTGGATTTACTGGATGTAAATTCGAGCAGATACGAAAGAGTCGCACTCAATGCTTCTCTTGGTCGTGTTTTATTTGAGGACATTGTCGCAGAGTTTAACGACCCGCAGTTTCCAACCGCTTCTATGGATGGTTATGCGGTGAAACATACAGATTTGTCCAAAAAAGAGCTGACTGTTCTAGGAGACAACCCTGCTGGACATGATGAAACACGTCTCCTGCAAGAGGGAGAGTGTATTAAAACATTTACAGGTTCTATGATGCCAAATGGTGCAGACACCCTCATTCCGATTGAAAATGTCACTTATGCTGATGGAAAAATCACTATTAACGAAGTAGTGCCACTTGGCTTTTCTGTACGTCCTATTGGAGAGGGTTATAGAGCCGGACAAACACTCATCAAAAAGGGAACAAAAATCGGTTTTGCAGAGATTGGTGTTATGGCAGGGCTCAATCAAGTCATGGTAAAAGTTGCTATCCGCCCCCGTGTTGCCGTCATCGCTACTGGGAGTGAGATTTTAGATCTTGGAGAAAATAGTGATAACCCCGCACAAATTCGCAGCTCTAACAACTACACTCTAGCAGCACTATTTGAACAAGCTGGAGCAGAGGTTATTCAACTCGGTACGGCTCCAGATAATCGTGATGCCATCATGCACACCTTTGAGAATGCCTTAGCAAACGCAGACATTTTGGTAAGTACAGGGGGAGTGAGTGTTGGAGACTATGACTTTGTCAAAGATATTGTCCCGCGTTTGGGTGCAGAAGTCGTTTACAAAGGAGTGGGTATTAAACCAGGGCGTCATCTTTTAGTGGCACAAATGCAAAGTAAATTTATCTTAGCACTTCCAGGGTTTGCCTACTCTTCAACAGTCACAGCTATTTTGTATGCCCTTCCCCTCATTGCTAAAATGCTTGGAAAAGAAAAACCATTTAAACAAGTCGCTGCAAAACTGCAAGAGGACTTTAAAAAACGCAGCCGCTTCACAGAGTTTACTGCCTGCAATGTTGTTGTTGAAGATGGCGAGTACTTTGTCAATTTTCAAGATAAAATCATCGGTAGTTCCGCCATTCTTACCAATATGCTCCACAAAAGTGCTCTCATGGTTGCAGGAGAGGAAGATAAATTTTTAGAAGCAGGGACTTTTGTCAATGTCATCTTGCTCGAGAATTTCTAATGCAAGCTTTTGCAATTTCACCTGCCACACAGGAGATACAAACACTTGACATAGAGATGAAAGCCAACACAACCTATAGTTTTTTTCACTCTATTTTAATTGATGAAATTACAACGCTGCAAAAACATCTTATTTTTACTGATGCCAATGCCTTGAGTGAAAAAAAACAAGCCTATTTTTTAGGCGAACAACTCCTTTTAGGAGATGCCCTTATCATTGGGCAAAATGGGCTTGAAGAGAGTGATGTAAGCATCCCCCAAGAGACACTCAAAGAGCTCATCAATTATGAAGTGCCCCCTTTTTATAGTGAAGTTTTAGCTTTACTCTCTAGCACAGATATTAATCTTTATAGAAACTTTACCCTCTCTCACAATAATGAAAAAATTGCTCTCAACCCTGAATGGGTTTTATACACTTTTAACATTGCAGATGTAAGAACACAAGAGTATTTTATCACGCAACTTAAAAAAGCAATAGATGAGCAATCAGATATAGCAAATCACTTACAACACATGGCACAACTCGCCTTAAACGCAGCAAGGAACTAACCTATGGCAATCTCTATTGAACATGCCCTTGAACTCATATACACCAACACAAAACCAAAGTCCATCAAAATTATTCCTATCGAAGAGGCATTAGGATATATTCTCGCAGAAAATATCACAGCAACACATAATCTCCCCCCTTACGATAACTCTGCCATGGATGGGTATGCCGTGAAAGTCGCTGATGGAGGGAAAGAAGTGCATGTCAATCATACCATTTTTGCTGGCGATAATTCTCAAGAAGTTCTTGAAGAGATGCAGGCTATTAAAATCATGACGGGTGCTCGCATCCCTATGGGAACACAGTGTATTGTTCCCATAGAGGAGACTTCACCCACACCAACAGGTGTAACACTCCCTCATAACCTTACCCTCTCCAAACACATTAGACTCAGCGGAGAAGATATTAAAAAAGGGCAAATTCTTTTGCATCGTGGCGATAAAATTGATGCACACCAAATTACACTTTTAGCTTCTCAAGGCATCAGTCACATTAAAGTCCATAAAAAACCTCGTGTTGCCCTCTTTGCTTCAGGGAATGAACTCAAAATGCACTTTGAACAAGTCACAGAGTATCAACTCTACAACACAAACACCCCTACCCTTTTAGCTCGTGCACAGGAGCTAGGCTGTGAGGTAGAGTTTATTGGTACAGCACAAGACACCCTGCTTGACATCAAAGCCCATATACAGAGTGCCTTAGAGTGTGACCTTGTCATCACTTCAGGAGGTGTGAGTGTCGGTGATGCTGATTTTACGAAAGAAGCCTTTGGAGATTTTGGTTATGAAATACTTTTTGACAAAGTGGACATCAAACCTGGAAAACCAACAACATTTGGAAAAGTTGGAGAAACCATTATTTTAAATCTCCCAGGAAATCCTCTTGCAGCCGCTATTAACTTTGAACTCTTTGGACAGAGTATCATCCATGCCATGAGTGGGACAAAAGCAAAGTTTATCCGCCCTATTCAGGCTAAAATGAAACATGAGTATAAACTCCGTGCAGGTCGTCGCTCCATCGTTCCAGGAGTTTATGATGGCGAGTACTTTGTAGTGTGTGAGCATTTTGCACCGGGAATGATTTCTCCACTTGCCTATGCAAATGCCTACATTATGATAGATGAAGCATGCAGTATCTTAAACGCAGAAGCAAATGTTAAAATTATCTCTACAAAATTCAACTTTACTTCGAGTCATTTTGTGAATTTGGTGAGCACCTAAACACTCAGTGGATTTACAAAAGACTCCTTGCGTTTTATTTTCTCAAAAAGTTCTCTATCCTCCCAATCGTTTCTTACTTCTTCAGAAAAGATAATCTCTTCAAGCTCAATAACCCCCATATTTTGCGAGTAAGCATCTTCTCTAAAAGCTTGTGCATACCCTGTAGCAGTTTCGTGCACGATGACAGAGTGCATTTTGACCTCTTTTTCACCATTGACTGTAGAGGTGAGCTCTAATAGCTTATCTATCATTACAAATAGAACACGTGAAAACTGTTCTGCTGAGGGAGAGACAGGGAGTTGTACCCATCTATCAGAGTGGGCTTTCATATCTGTAACATATTTTTCACCATCACCACTCCATAGAGTGATTGCATGGTCAAAACTCTCTACAAGGGCTTTCATATTTTGCTTCATCAGTCCAAAATCATAGACCATCTGACCATTGTCTAAAAAATTTGATTCAAATAAAAGCTCAATTTTATAGGAGTGTCCGTGGAGAGAACTACGGCATTTCACAGAGGAACACCCTCGAACTATATGTGCATTTTCAAACTTAAACTCTTTGCGTATAATCATCTAAACTCCTTTATTTGCATCCCAAATACGGATATGCAATCGATCGCTAAAGTTATACCCTTTTGCCTTGCAAAATTCTATGAGTGGCTCAGTATTGGCTTCAATTTGTGCTTTTGTACCCCCCAAAGGCATACAGTAAACTTTTGTTTTTGGTGCATGCAAACATATCTCATCAATCTCTGCTTCAAGCCCCAAACCAATAGAATCAGCATCAATACTAAATTTAAAAAAAGCATCCTTCGCCTCAGAGGCAAGCGAGTAAATCACCTCACCACGGACACGTTTACTCAAAGCTTCTAATGAGTTTGAGAGTTTCACAGAGAGTGCAAAAATACACTCTTTATAGATGGGATACTTTTGAAAATCAACCCCTAAAGAGCCATTAGTCTCAAAAGTAATCTGATGCCCACGAGCATGCAATGCCTCTAAAAATGCAATAAAAATTGCATTCTCTGCATAAATAAGCGGTTCCCCACCTGTGAGAACTACATCAACCCCCTCTGGTAACTCATACAGAGCAAAAACATTTAAAAGTTCTTCACTTTTACGAATAGGTATCCATGAATGTGCAAAATGCTCTTTATTGACAGCATAAACAGTATCACATCCCAAAACTTCTGTGCCATCTGCTGCTCGCTCACTACAAGCAAAACCTTCGCAGCGCATATTGCACCCACCAAAGCGAAAAAAAAGTGAGGGAGTTCCCATGCGTTTGCCTTCACCTTGGATAGAGTAAAAATGTTCTACCAAATACAGCAACTACTTACCCGCCTGTCTCATAAAATGCACGAGAGGAAACTTCATCATCCTCCCCACCCCAACGGTTTTTTTCAGGTTTAGTGCGCACAACCTCTTTTAAAACAAGTGCAGCAGTTTTAATGTCACCACGCTTGACAGACTCGGCAATACTCATCGCCTCATCAAAGTATAAACAAGGAATGAGATGCCCCTCAGCAGTCAAACGTATGCGGTTACACTGTTTACAAAAGTCATCCTCATACGGCTCTATAATTCCAAATCGGTACCCATCATCCATCACATAGTAATGCGAAGGCGAAGCACCATCAAAGCCCTCATCTCTAAAGTTGTATTTTTGCGAAAGTACTGCTAAAAGTTCTTGAGATTTCACTCCTGCAATCCCCGCTTTAGCAAACTTGTTTTCCATGTACTCTATAAAACGGATACTCATATCTCGCTCTTTACAATACTCAAGAACCTCAATAATCTCATCGAAATTGACCGTTTTCATCGGGACCATGTTCACTTTTACTTTGAGCCCAACTTTACGAGCTTCTTCAACACCCTCTAAAACATTTTTTAAAACATCTTTACCTGCAATCTCTTGTGCCACTTGTGGTTTGAGTGTATCTATGCTGACATTGATGCGTTTAAGTCCTGCATCTTTAAGTCTTTGGGCTGTGCCTTTGAGTAAAAAAGCATTGGTAGTCATTGCAAGGTCAATAGCGGGAGCGTAATCATAAATCATCTTAATAAATTTATCTAAATCTTCACGTAAAAGAGGTTCACCACCGGTGATACGGATTTTTTTAATCCCCTCATCAATGGCAACTTTCATAAATTCAAAAAGTTCTTCAAAAGAGAGAAGATTCTCTTTTGGCACCCAAGAAAAAGGCTTTTCAGGCATACAGTATTGGCATCGAAAGTTACAGCGTTCTGTCACTGAAACCCGCAAATAATCAACAACTCTATCGTAGCTGTCTATGAGCATTGCACTCTCCTGTATAGTATTTTCATGAAATTATACAGCTTTAAGCTTTAGGGCACCTCTAAAAACCCTAGTACCTCTCAGAGGGAAGAAAAAAAGATGAGATTGTGCAAAAGCTTTTATGAGTCATAGCCGCATAGCTATGGCGATGAAAAGTTTTGTGCAAGATCGCTTTTTTTATCCCTCCCTACGGGTAACACAGAGGTACTAGGGTTTTTAGATGTGCCCTTTAGTCACAATGACTATTGTTCCAGCAAGTAAATCGTGTAGGCTTCGTTTATCTTTTCGGTAAAAAGGAAAAATCAAACCAATCACAAATGTTGCCGAAAACAAAAACCCTACAAAACGCAGCCATGCTTGCAAATAACCTATCTTCTTATGGGTATGCACATCAACAACTTCCATAAGATAAGCCTTTTTTCCCGGTGTCTGTGCAAACTTATACAGTAAAAATGTATACACAAAGCCATAAGAAAATACACCAAAAAATGGTGCCAAAGTAGAAGCCTGAAAAGCATCTTTTCCATCTAAGACAAGATAGGTAATAATGTATAAAATAGGAATATAAATCATAAACATATCGGTAATAAAAGCTTTTGTTCTATCAGCAATAGAAGCATACTCTATCACATCTTTTTCTCGTTGCTTCGGTGGTCTTTTTTGTTGT
>JALWON010000350.1 GCA_027083475.1 Sulfurimonas sp. | reverse complement strand
ATAAACTCACAGAGTGGATGATACACCAGATCAATACACAAAAAGATTTTGGTCCCCTTGAGCCACTCAGTACATATATACAAGCCTGTAACTACCCTGCACAAGCCATTATAAGCATAGGAGCAACACGCTATACACCCTATGGTGAATCTACCTTTTTACAAGCAGATGACACACTGTTCGTTGTTCTATACAATCATGAAAAAATCACAATTGATGCTGTTGTAAACGCCATAGAAAAGAGAACATATGATGCAACACTTATGAGTGTTTTAGAGCAAAAAGTTCTCGCATGAGTAGAGGAAAAAAACTCGATATTTTTATAGGGGCAGATATTGATGATGGATGGAGTGCAATCCAATCAACTCGAAAAACAAAAATTGCTTCTGAAATACTCAAGCCAGAAAAACATTTTTTACATTTTGCAAAAGAGAAACGCAGGGGAAAAACAGTCACACTTGTGGGTGTATTTCAAATCTCTTCAGAAGATGCCAATACAACACTCAAAATGCTGAAAAAAAAACTCGGATGCGGCGGAAAATATAAAGAGGGATGGATGGAATTTCAAGGTGAACTCCAAGAAAAAATCCGTCCGCTTTTAGTCGAGTTTGGATTTCGATTTAAAAATGGGCATTAAGCACTCATTTGCTGCTGCTTTGACTCATTCCCTTTTCGTACATTAGATGTAATGATATACCCATCTCTTCCACCATCTTTAGCTTTATACAGCATCTCATCCGAACGAGAAATTAACATCTCATTTTCTAAGGCATCATCTGCAATACAACAGACAACACCAATAGAGATAGTAACAAACTGATTCACTTTTGAACCGCTATGTTCTATCTCTTTAGCACGCAGGGTATCACAGATTTCACGTGCGAGACGGGCACTGTTGGTTTCATCTGTTTTGGTGAGTAAAACACCAAACTCCTCGCCACCAAGTCTAAAAACATAATCCGTTGGGCGTTTAACAGTGCTTTGTAAAACTTCTGCTACCACTTTGAGGGTTGCATCACCTGCTATATGTCCATAAGTATCATTGTACTGTTTAAAAAAATCAATATCAAGCATCATAAATGTGATATAACTTTTATCACGTTTGGCTTGACGGAGTTCCCTCTCATAAATATGGTTAAAATATCTTCGGTTATACAGATTTGTAAGCGGATCGACATACGAAACATGTTCTAGTTTTTTATTTGCTTTTTTGAGTTTTTTTGTCATATTTTCTAAACGGGTATGGTCTTCTTGAATCGTTGAAAAGACATAATAAGAACTACCCAAAAGTGCTAAAATAATGATACTGAGTGCATACCCCAAGCTTGAGAGTGTCTTATCGTACTCTTTGAGAAATGCTCTGCGTTCGTATTTGGCAACACTCATCTCATAGTGTGTCAGTTTCTCAATAACCGTTGTAATATGAAAAAGCTTCTTCTCTAAGGTATTGATGGAGATTTTGCTGACATCCTTTCCAGCAAGTGTATAATCTAATATTTTTTGAAAATATTGATTTGTCTTTTCTATTTCCATACTTGTATAATCCACATACCCTTTCTCATCATCGCGTTTATAATGGGAGCGGTAACTCTTCCATTTTCTCTGTATGGTAAAAAGTGCATTTTCTATCTCTGAAGCACTCTCACTCAAACTCAATTCAAGCCGTTGTGATTTATAGATTGTTTTTGACAAATCCATATTATAGGTATGCAAAATATCATTGAGTTCTGTCACAGGAATGAGTGATCCAAAGTACACAGCATCAATGCTCTTTTTCATATTTTTCACATACAAAGAGCCAATCACACCAATGCTCACAAGCCCTAAGGTGATAACTGTTAACAATAATAAAAGTCTACTTCTTAATTTTAATGCTTCAATAAACTTCATAATTCTCCTAATATTTCTTTTATAAGCATATCCTATACCAATTCAAGGTAAAATTCGATAAAATTTACAATAGAGGATTTCATGGAAGCAAAAGCAATTAATACCGATAAGTACTTAGACCCTGTCGCCTTAAAAAATCACTTACAAAATGTGGAGTACATCATCTTAGCAACACCAGCACCTGAAGTCTTTAAAGAGACACCTATTCAGTTTACAATTTTTTTAAATACCAGCGATGATTTACCAAAAGATGTTCAAAACGCAGTATTGAAGAAATTTTTAAAAGAAAACAACATTGGAGAGCCAAAAGAGCTTATGAGCCAACGAATGCCTGTTGGTTTTGCATTAAGTCCTGCTCAGGAGACCCCTATGCCACTGCTTCTCGTTGATCCAAAAGATCAAAAAAGCATCCCCTATGAAGTGATGTTTGTCATGGATTTTTTAGCAGATTCTGATGCCTTTGAACAGGCAAAAGAACACAATCTTACAGGATGGAGCTATGCTTATACTTAAGCAATCGCTTCTATCTCTTGAATAGTTTTTGCTATGCCTTGCGAGAGGTTTTCATACCCCGTATCTGTCACTAAAATATCATCTTCAATGCGAATCCCAATCCCTCTGTATTTTTTGGGAACACTTTTATCATGCTCATCTATATAAATTCCCGGCTCTATAGTCATAACCATCCCACTTTGCAATAAAATTTCTTGAGAATTTTCATCTTTATAAGGGGCTTGGTCATGCACATCTATTCCCATCCAGTGCCCAATGCCATGCGGATAATATTTTTTATGTTTGTGCTTTTTTAAAAGCTTTTTCACATCCCCTTGAAGTATACCTAGTTGTACCATTCCTGCACATAAAAGTGCTTCAGATTTTTTTTGTAATGCACTGCGTTTCATATGTGGTTTTATCATTTTTATGATTGCCAACTCCACCTCTAAAACCATATTGTAGAGTTCTTTTTGTGCTTGTGTAAACTTTCCTGAGGCAGGAATAGTTCGTGTAATATCACTTGCATAGTAGTTGTACTCACACCCAGCATCTATAAGAATCAAATCTCCATGATGGAGTGGTTTATCATTCTCTATATAGTGCAGAGTATTGGCATTATTGCCACCTGCAACAATGGAAGTGTAGGCATCACTCAAAGCAGCATTTTTCTTAAAAATATACTCTATCTTAGCTTGGAGTTCATACTCATAACGGCACTTTTTACTCACCTGCATTGCCTTGTGATGTGCCTTTTGTGTAATGGTAATTGCTTTGCGTATAAGTGCTATTTCTGCTGGGGATTTCACCAAACGCATCTGTTCTATAGGTTTGGCAAGGTTTGCATAACTCACCATATCTTTTGCATAGGCATGGAGTACTTTTGCTTTGTCTGTATAGGAGTTAAAATCATAGTTGATTGAGCTAATGCCTTGCATATATTCTTTTAACATTCTCTCAAAATCTTCTTGGGCAAAGACTTTATCGACAAGAAATCTTCTTTTACTTGCTTTAACCCCTAGTCGTTTTCCCGTCCAAAGTTCTTGGAGTT
>JALWON010000349.1 GCA_027083475.1 Sulfurimonas sp. | reverse complement strand
TTGAGAGGAGTGCCGATTTAGCACTTGCAGCACAGCGATGTGCCTTAGGGGCATTTGTAAACTCGGGACAAGTTTGTATCTCTTTGCAGCGTATTTATGTGGATGCTGCAATCTATGATGAGTTTGCAGCATTCATGGCAGAGGAGAGTCAAAAACTTGTTGTCGGTTCTCCTTATGAGAGTGATACATTTATGGGACCTTTGATTGATATGGAGTCCGCAGATCGAGCGATGCACTGGGTAGAATCAGCTATAGAAGAGGGTGCTAGACCACTCTTTCCTCCTCATCGTGAGGGGAGAATGTTTCACCCTTGTGTCATGGCAGATGTCACAGATGATATGGCGATAGTATGTGAAGAGGTCTTTGCTCCGATTGTGAGTTTAGTCAAAGTAAACAACTTCCAAGAGGCAAAAGAGAAGATGAACAACTCTCCTTATGGCTTACAGTTTTCTGTGTTTACCAATGATTTGAGTGTGACACAAGCGGCAATAGCAGAGCTTGAAGCAGGGGGAATTGTTATTAACGATATGCCAACCCTGCGTTTTGATATACAACCCTATGGGGGTGTCAAACTCTCAGGAGTAGGACGAGAAGGGCCGCGTTTTGCCATTGAAGAGATGACGGAGATTAAATCTGTGGTGATTTGCTAATCGAGTTTAATCACTTTCTCATTTTCGCTATTGAGTGTGAGTGAGATTGTTTCGATTTTTCCCTCAGGAATGTGTGTGATCTCCTCTTTGGTTTTCATATCTACAAAGATTACCTTGCTTTGCCCATCATAACTTGTATGGGAAATGATTTTTGCATGTAAATCTTTGTTGAGGAGTTTGTCAATCTCTTGTGTAAGAGAGTTGAGTCTGTTTTCTTTTTCTTCAAGTAGTTTTTGTTCTTCTTGGAGTTCCAAGGTCTTGCGTTTGTATTCTTTGATGCGAATCATATCTTGCTTCATGGGTTGTTTTCCAGACTTTTGTGCAGAGAGAATGCGTTTTTGAAAAGTTTTGATTCTTGGAAGTTGCTCGCTGTGCTGTTGAAGTTTTTCATCAAGGTGGAGTTTTTCTACTTGAAAATCTTTCTTTTGTTTTTTTTGCTCAGTTTGGAGTTTTTCTAAATCTTTATGGTAGCTCTCTATTTTATCGGGGTTAATAATGAGCGTGTTGTTTGTACCATTGAGGGCTTGAATTTCAATGCGTTCAGAGGCAATTATTGTTGTATTTGAGAGGAGTTCATCTACTTTTACAACAGGAGCAATGGCTTCGCCTCCAAGCATTTTTTTGATGTAAATGGAGTTGTGTGCTGTGATTTTACCACTCTCAAGCACATCAATTTCAGCATCTTTTGCTACTAAATCGCCTCGGTGAAGTTTAATGTTTGCACTATTTTCTACTGTGATTTTAGACTTTTTATGCGTTTGGGCATCAATGTTTAATTCTTGTGCAGCAATATTGACATTAGACCCGACAGAACCGCTACTTTTGAGCTCTTTGACATCCATAGTGACCCCACTGCCTATGCCATCTTCTGTATGTGATTTTGTATGTGCAATCTCTACAGAAATCTCTTTAGAACTATCGCCACCATCAATCTGTGCCGTTGAGCGAAAATCAGCAGCATTGAGTTTGAGGGTTTTGGAGATACTGACATTAGAACCCTCATGCAGGACATAGCCATCCTCTTTTGCATAGTACTCTAACTCTGCATCATTCTCTTTTATCTCAATGGTTGCATCACATACCGGGAGCATATTTTTTGTTTGTGGTGCACGCATTTGTAGAAATTTACCATTACAGGCACGACCATCAACACCCCTTTTCTCTTTTACATACCGTAAAATAAGTTCACCTTTGTCAATACAATCAACAACACTCTCACTCTCTTGGTGCTTCTTCTCGTAGATATTTTCAAGATGGGCATCCACAGGTAAAACAGGTGCAATTCCCAAAGCAACAGTAAATTTTATATCTTTACTCAGCGGTTTATCAGGAGGCACTATTTTTAAAATTTTACTCAGTTGCACATCTAGGTTTGGCTCAAAAATATCAATAAAAAGGGATGATTTGAGTTTCTTCTCCCAGATAATATGTTTGAGTTGTTTGAGTGTGGTTCCTTTTGCTAAGATAGTACCTTTGAGCAGGGTGGCTACAGCTTTTGTTTTGAGTTTATTACTTGCAAGGTGTAATCTGATTTTTGCAGTGTTTTTGAGCGGTTTTATTTTGATACTATACTCTTGTAAAAGGAGTGTCTGTGCATCAAGGTACTCTTCTTTTGTGATTGTTTTTGAATCTTCAACGAGCACAAATTCTAAATCTTTTTCTCGCTTCATGAGGGTTTGAAAAGAGATGAGCTCAAAATCTAAGCTTTTGACATCTATTTTTCTATCTTTTGCAAATTCAAGCAGGCTTTTGACAATGGAAACTGAGTTACGGACTACAGGAGTAAATGACATGTCGGTATAATAGCACAAAAATAGTATAAGGTCTATTATATTGAAAAAAGTTATTGTCTCAGCCTGTCTTTTAGGGGAGTATTGTCGTTATGATGGAAAAACAAAAAGGGTCAATGGTATTGTGGATGCTTATAAAGGCTATGAAATTATCCCTTTTTGTCCAGAAGCACCACTCTTTGGAACCCCTCGCGAGAGAATCGCACTTGTAGCAACAGAGACAAAAATAAAGGTGATGACAGAGGAGACAAAAAAAGATGTGACAGCTCTTTTAGAAGAGGAGATTCTTGCATTTTGTCATAAACATACAGATATTGATGCAATAGTCTTAAAATCAAAAAGCCCCTCATGCGGGAATCAAACGACACCTATTTTGTATGCAAATGGGGAAGTGATGCAATTAGGAGATGGCATTGCTACTCAGATTTTTAAAAAAAAGTATGAAAAAATACCTTTTTACGATGAAACAGACTTAGAGTAAGTCTTCGTAGGAGTAGTTTGCTTCATCAAGATACAATTTATTTTTTTTCACAATAACTCTTTCTTCATGAACTCGTTTTTGAAATTTTTTTGCTATTTTTGCTTTTTTCTTTTGCGAAATATCTAACTTTTTCAAATATTTTTTTAAAGAAACCAATTGAGGCTTTGCTTGAACTACTTGGACTTCTTCTATTTCAGCCTCAAAATGTTCGTCCTCTTTTTGTAGCGGTGTGTTAAGCATAAACTGAGAAGAGATAGAAGATAAAATATTTTTGAGTTGCTCATCTTTTTCTTGGTAGATTTTTTCTATTTTAATGCGTTCTTCTATGAGCATCTGCTCTTTTTGATCACGTAAATCACGTGTTTCAGTCTCTAAAAATGCAACACGCGACTGGAGTTTTGCATTTTGTTCTTCAAGCAGTTTATAGTAGCGTTCATCATTGAGTGTCGCTTTTGCAATGGTATTTCTTTGCAGAGTACGTTTGGGTGCATTTTCATCTACGAGAACAAATTTCACA
>JALWON010000348.1 GCA_027083475.1 Sulfurimonas sp. | reverse complement strand
GGCTTATTTTGAGGTTTCAATAAAATATTTATAGCTTTTAAAACATTAAATATATCATTAACCTCTTTGGTGTAGTAGAAGTTTTCGCTTGCACTTACCTTGGCTGTGATTCCTTTTGCTCTGAGCTTTTGCTTTAGTTCAAGCATACGAGTGCTACTATCAAACATAATGGCTATTGCTTTTTCTTTATTTTGAATCAACATAGATATATGTTGATAGTCACTATTTTTACCACTACATATGTCATTTACAAACTCTGTTATGGTGTCGAGTTCGCTTAGTGGTTCTTCTATCGCTTGCTCTTCTTTTGTTTGGTAGGGTTGTGATGTGATAAGATAGTTAAAAGTACCTCTCTCCTCTCTCTCTTTTTTAAACACAAAGAGATCTTGAGCTTCTGCCTCGTAGTTTGCTTTTATAAGTTTGAGATTTTCATCTTTTTTCAGCAGTTGTTTGAAGATTTTATTTACAGTATCAAGCACTACACCATCACTCCTATGATTTGTATCCATAGGCTCAATGGATTCAAAAGGCTCATTACATATAGCTTTGTTAAACACCTCTATCTCAGCACCTTGAAAAGAGTATATTGCCTGTTTAGAGTCTCCAACTACGAAGAGATTAGTGTTTGTATTACGAGAGTGTTTCACTATTTCAAACTGTATGGCATTTGTATCTTGAAACTCATCCACCATGATGTACTTATAGTTTGTTTCTACTTGTTCAATAATCTCTCTCGTTTTAATGATGATAGTATCGAAGTTGTTGTTTTTGACGAATTTTGACCCACTTTTTTGATGAAAAGTGACCCACCTAAAGTAGAGTAAAATCATAACATAATTTTATATATTTTCATCTTCTGGTATTGGAATTTCACTTACTTGTTCTGTCTTTTGCTTCTTCTTTTTAAATAACTCCTTCATTCTGTAACTTGGTCCATTGATTAAAAATGGATAGGAGTGGTGCAGTAGTCTATCAAGTATGGCACTTGCAACAACTTCATCTCCAAAAACATCTGCCCACTCCTCAAATGGTTTGTTTGTAGTAATGATGGTAGAGCTTTTTTCATACCGTTTTGAAATGAGTCTAAAAAAGAGTGATGCAGATTCTTTTTGAATATCAAGATAGCCTATCTCATCAATAATAAGTAACTCTACTCTTGATGATGCTTCAAGATAATTTGCCAAAGTATTACTCTGCCTTGCTGCAATAAGTTCATTTGTAAGCTCCTCTGCTGTAATAAACTTTACTCTCCTCCTCTGTTTAGTGGCTTCAAGCCCTATAGAAATAGCAAGGTGTGTTTTACCAACCCCTGGAGCACCTACGAGTAAAATGTTTTTTGCATCATCTAAAAAACTGAGTGTTGATAACTCTCTTAGTAATTTTTCATCAATCGTAGGCTGAAATGAAAAATCAAACATCTCTAATGTAGCAATATAAGGAAACCCTGCTTTTTTAATCTTGGCATTAACACTTCTATCAACCCTGTCAATAATCTGCTGTTGCAGGAGTTTATAAAGATACTCCTGATACGATATTTTTGTTTTTGTGGCATCCATTGCCATATGCTCATAGTTGTCTGCAACTGAAGATAAAGAGAGTAATTTACAATAACTCTCTATATTGGCACTCATAGAGCCGTTTTCCAACTGTATTGGTCCACTTTTTCTCATGATAATTTATACTCCTGTAGATTTCGTTTTACATCCCCTTTTGGAAGATGGACATTAAAGAGGTTGATATCTTCTTCTTTTACTTTTGCTTGCTTTGTAATAAAACCCTTGATGATGGTGGCATTGAACATATTAAGAGTAAAGCACTCCTCCATGGCTACAATACAATCAGCATCATCGTAATACTCAAACAGATTTGCAATTTTATACAGATGATCACTTACATTGATTCTCTTTTGTACTTTCACATTTTCAATGAACTGAGTAATTCTTGTATAGTTTGCAAAGCGTGTTTGCAGTCTTGATGTTGATTTGGCAAGTGTATCAAACCCATCTGATCTGTAGCCCTTGTAATGTTCTTTGTTAATAAACACTTCCCCTTTTGAAAGAGAGATAGAGTGTGATGCTATAAGTTTATTTTTTGTGGAGAATATCTGTAGTGTTGTCCCATATAACACTTTAAGCCAAACCTCTTTAGATGCAAAGTAATGAGGGACTGAATACTTGTTACTTTTATAGGAGATAAGAGAGTCTTTAGTAACTTTTCTAAACTCCTCTTTAAAGCCTACATATCTGCGTATTTCACCTGTTTTTTGCTCAATTGGTAAAGGGTTGAGAAGAGAGTGTTCCTCTTGTTCAAACATCACTTTGGTTACTTTTTTGGTAGTACCGTGAATCAGTGCATTTGTCTCATCTTGAAATATCTGAAGTCTTTGTTGCAGGTCACTAAAATCTTTAAATTCATTTCCCATAATGAAATGATTTTCAAGATAATCAAATGGTTTCTCTACTTTACCCTTACTCCAGGGATGTCCAGGGATACTTCTTGTTGGTTTGATACCATAAAAGCCACAGAAGTGTAAAAAGCGTTTATTCCAAGTAAAGTTATCTCTTGAAGCATTATCAACAAATACTTTTGCATTATCTACCTGTATCCTCTCACACACGCCTCCAAAAAAGATAAAACTCTCTTCAAGTGCATTAAGGACATTGCTTTGTGTCATGGAGAGTGTGACATTGTAAAACTTGTATCTACTAAACCCTAGAATTGTTTGGTGAATATATATTTTCACAAGCTCACTACCAATATTTACAGTGTAGTGTGCCCAATCAAACTGCATCTGTTCACCTGGTGCTGTCTCATAGGATTTATATGCATTTGGATTGTTTCTTGAGACTTCATCTTGAAGAGGTTTTAATTCATTACGGATATATGCATAGAGTGCGTATTGGCTTCCGTTATACCCTTTAGAGATGATATCTTTGAGAATACGGGATGCTTTTAATTTCTTTGTGAGAAATGACTCTTTGATAAAACCCTCAAAGGGTAATACATGTTCATTGATTGCACTTTTTTTGCTTTTATATTTTGGTGCTTCTTCATTTGCTAATGCTTTTTTTACAGTATTCCTACTGACACCTAATAAATCTGCTATTTTCCTTGTACCTAAATCAGGATTTTTCGCTTTTAGGTTTTTTATACTAACCCAATCTTCCATTCTTAACACTCCTGTTTCCTTATGTTGATTTTTTACAACATAAGTGTAGTTAAATTCACTACTTAGGTGGGTCAAAAGTTTTCAAAAAAATGGGTCAATTTTTATCAAAAAAAACAAGTATGTATAAATAATACAACTTTAAATGTGATAGGAGATGCGCATGATACCAGAATTTGATAAGATGATATTTGATTTAAATGAGGGACTCCTTCATGCTGGAATATTACCTGAGGGGCACTATGTAACAGGATTTGAATTTATTATGAGTATAGTGATGACAGCAG
>JALWON010000347.1 GCA_027083475.1 Sulfurimonas sp. | reverse complement strand
GTGCACTATATCCATATCCTTGGAAGTGGACACAACACAGACCCCAAACAGCCACTCTCTTCACATTTGGACGGAGCCGGAACAAAACGTGTTTTAGAAGGGGTTTTATTATATAAAAAGATACCGCATGTGAAAATTATTTTTACAGGGTATGAGGGAAAAACGAAAATTCCAACCGCACAGATGAATGCAAATTTAGCTTTAGCCCTTGGTGTAAAAAAAGAGGATATGATTATCAATGGGGCTCCAGAAGATACCAGGGATGAAGCACACTTTGCAAAAAGTATTGTGCATGAAGAGCCTTTTATTTTAGTGACATCAGCAACCCATATGCAGCGAGCATTGACCCTTTTTCATAAGCAGGGATTACACCCGATACCTGCTCCAACTCATTTTTACAGGAGTGATAACAACTCTCTTTTTCAGTCTCCTGTACCCAGTGCTTTACTGAAATCAAAAGTTGCTATGCATGAGTATATAGGACTACTTTGGACAAAGATACGAAACTATTAGAGCAATTTTTTCATAAGCTCTATATGGTAGCTTTCTTGATAATTCACAAAATCAAAAAATTGTGATAAGGCTTCATCTTTTATAGCAGCACTTAGTTCTTTGCACATGACCTTTGCTGCCTCTTCTTCGGCTATACCATCAATCACGAACTGTTGTAAATCTTTGATGATATATGTCATTGCATGCAGTTCTCGAGGAAGTGATAAAATTCCAAGCTCTGCCATCATATTACCAAAAGATTTGAGATGAAAATGTGATTCATCTATGAGATCTTGAAAAACATTAAAGTGCAAAGCACTCTTTGTACGGGCTTGCATGTAAGCATAGATAAGAATTAATTCATACTCTTTGTAAGACTCTTCAAAT
Organism: Sulfurimonas sp.; assembly: GCA_027083475.1. Taxonomy (GTDB): domain Bacteria; phylum Campylobacterota; class Campylobacteria; order Campylobacterales; family Sulfurimonadaceae; genus Sulfurimonas. The sequence continues at coordinate 12,517 of JALWON010000347.1, read as the reverse complement.
AAAAAGAGTGTTAAGGCATCAATTTGTTCTTGGTCAAGATCTTTATTGTGCCATTTTCGTTGCATATTAAACGCAGTAACATTTTCGTTATTTTGTGGATTCCTGACAATTTCTGCAAGATATTCTAAAAGATAAGCATCATCTGTTTTCATTCGTGCTCCTAGAGGAGTGTCGGGATACTCTTTTTGAATATTTTGTATTTCTGTTTGAAGATGAATAAGAATTTCAAAAAGGGTTTCTCCTTTATGAAGTGCCATCTCTCTGTCATAATTATAATCTTCTCCAGCATCTAAAATAGCATTGCCTAACCACTTCATATGTCGAAATGCTATTTGCGAAAAGTCATAAAGTTTTGTTTTTATCGCTTCATCTGTAATCGCAAATGAACTAAAAGCAATGTGTAACCATAAGGCATGTTTTTGTTTGTAAAGTCTATGCATCTATTTTCCATTTTCTTTATTTGTTGTTTCACAACTCTCTTTCATTTTTAGTACATGAAGCTCTTCATCTTTCCCATTTTGTACATTTTCATAGTTTTTATGGGAGGCAATAAATGCACTAAAAACTATATCTGCACAAACTTGCTGTTGTTTGGAAAGTGTTCCTAATTTTTCGTGCATTTTATCAATAGCCCCATTTGCATAGGCAAGGGTATTGCCTATAATCATTTCGCTAAACATAGAACCAATGACTACCGTATCTTGGCAGCCATTGGTTGCAAATTTGGCATTTTTAACGGTATCTGCATCAAAGAAAGTATAAAAGACAACATACTCTTTTGTGCTTTCATCAAGGGCAACACCAACTCCATTTGCATCATCTAATTTTCCGTAGTTTTTTGGATTCATTAAATGTTCTAGTGTTTGTGGGTTTATTCCTTCTGGTGTTTTGACATTTTCAAACATAGTTATTCCTTAGTATGTGATTTTTGTGAGATAGAGCCCATTGGCTGGTGCTGGTTTGACTTTATGTTTTTTTTGACAAGTGAGTTTTTCTTGTATCTCTTCCTTTGTAAGGTTTAAAAGAGTAGCAACCATCATACGAATTTGACTTCGTAAAAAACCATTGGCTTCAAAATATAAAACGAAATAACCTTTATATTTATATGCAAATACTTTGTATATTGTTCGTGTGGTCGAGTGTACATCACTTCCTGTTTTCATAAAGTTTTGAAAATCATGTTCTCCTAAAAAAAGTTTGATGTTTTTTTGTATGTTTTCAAAGGGAACAGTCTGTAAAAAAGTGACATAGTTATGTAAAAATGGCTGAGAGTCACCCTCTTTGATGATATATCGATAGCTGCGTTTTTTTGCACTGTAACGTGCATGAAAATCATGAGGAACTTTTGTGATTTGTTTGATTGTAATGCTTTTTGGAAGCATACGATTGCACATTATTTGGAGTTTATGGAGGTCGTACCAAAAACTTGGAATATCTATGTGAAAAACTTGCCCTGTGGCATGAACACCCTTGTCTGTACGTCCACTTGCAACAGGTTTAGAGTCAATATTGAGCGCTTGTAAAACTTTTTGTACTGTTCCAAAGATAGTATTATCATACTCTTTTTGCATTTGTGAGCCTAAATATGTTGTTCCATCATAGGCAATTGTCAGGGCAATACGCATCAAAATCTTTTCACAATTGTTTGTTTGTAGATAAAATAAGTACCGAGCAACCAAGAGAGTGCAATGATTGGAATAGTATAGTAGACAAGCACTTTTTGTGTAGCAAGGGTGAAGCCATAAAAAAGAACAACACTCAAAAACATATAAAGATAGATACGAGATTTTTGGTGTCTTGTATGGACAATGCCAATAGCTGCAATAAGAAAAAGACTAATAAGCGGAAAGAGACTTAAAAGTGTGTTTGTTATAAGCATATGGCGTTTCACATCAGCTCTCTCTTTGGAAGTCCAATAATCCAGTGGTTTTCTATATTTGGTTAAATCTGTTTTCATTGTATCGTTGATATACATCGTTTCAAAATCTATCTGTTTAAATTTTTCTTTAGAATAACTATAGCCTTGACCATCATTGAGCTTGAGTCGTAAAATACCTGCATCATTGAGTACTTTTGCCCGTTTTGCTGCAATGAGAATTTCCTCTTTTTGTTTTTTATTAAAAAGAAAGACTTCAGAGTAGGTGCCATCATGATTATCTTTTCCCAAGTAGAGTAACCAGTCTCCAAAACTATGCCCAAATTCAGAAGCAGAGAGGTTGAATTTTGCTTCACTTTTTTTATAGGAGACATAATTTGCAGATAAAATTTTTGAATGAGGAAAGAGAATAAAAAAATCAAACATCAAAATAAGTGAGAGAAAGAGTGCGGGTTTAAAAAATGTTTTCACAATAAAGTTGGGTTTAATTCCAAGAGAGAAAAGGACAACAATCTCGTTTTCATTGGAGAGTTTAAAGATAGAGAGAGTGGCAGCTATAAAAAATGTCACAGGAAGGGTGTAAAAAAGTATCTCAGGTAAAACAAAAAAGTAGAGTTTTACCATTTCAGCAATCGAGAGTTGAATGACAGCGGTATAGGTTGCAAGCTTAATCAAAAAAATGACAGAAGCAATAGCAAACAGGGGCATAAAAATCGAAGTAAAAAGGGATGATAAATTTGCAATAATATATTTTTTTAGTCTATGCATTGTTAATAATTTGCCTCAATATAGTGTAAAATAGGGGTGTCTAAAACAAAAACAATAAAGCTTGCTAAAGATAAAAAGGGCACAAAAGGGACACGTTTATCTTCAGGGGAACCATTTTGTACCAAAAGCATTACAGGAAGTGCTAAAAGTGCTGAGAAAAAGATAGCAACAAGTGTGAGTTTGAGACCAAGTAATGCCCCCATCGTCGCTGCGACCATAATATCACCTTCTCCCATTGCTTCTATAAAAGGTGTTCTATCAAAGTGTTTATTCCAAGATGTCTGCGTTTTGAGTCCTGCTTTATATACAGAAGATGTTAGGAAGTACGAAAGTGCAAAACGCAGGAGGGTAAATCCCCCTGCAAAAAGGAGTGCATTTTCGAGGTTACTCAAAATACCCTGCAAATTCCAAGCCCCTAAAATTCCAAAGAGAAGCGCTAAAAGATTGAGGGAATCAGGGACCATTTTGTAGTGTAAATCTATCATAGAGAGTGCCAGAAGTGTTAAAAAACTCAAAGCGATGAAAAAGACAGGAAGGGAGAGTGGATACTTTAGAGTGATGATGAGAAAAATAAGCCCCGATATGAACTCGATAAGCGGATACTGCGGAGAAATTTTTGCATTACAAAAGGCACATTTTCCTCGGAGAAAAATCCATGAAAAGAGTGGAATATTATGCCAAGGCTTTAGGGGTGTTTTACAAGTAAAGCAGTGAGAAGCTTCATAAACGATGCTCTCTTCTTTGGGTAAACGCAGGATGACAACATTTAAAAATGAGCCAAAAACAGTGCCAAAGATAAAAGCAAAAAGAAGTTCCACTACTTTAACCCTCCAAATCTTCGCTCAATTTTTGTAAATTTTTGAATGATTTTTTCTAAATCTTCTACAGTGTAATCAGGCCACAGGGTGTCTGTAAAAAAGAGTTCTGCATAGGCTGCTTGCCAGAGTAAAAAGTTCGAGAGTCTATGATCGCCTCCTGTACGGATAAGAATATCAACATCACATTTTGCATCGAGTGTATTACTGAGCATCTCTGCTGTAATTTCTCCTTCTTCTTGTTTGAGTCTATTCACAGCACGAATAATCTCATCTTGTGCCCCATAGTTGAGTGCAAGCGATTGCACAAGCCCATCACAGTGTGCCGTTTTATCTTTTACCATCTGAATCGTTTTTTGTAATGACTTTGAAAAAGCTCTCAAATCACCTATAGGTTCAAAACGAACATTATTTTCCAAGTATACTGGTAACTCTTTTTTGAGGTAAGTATCGAGGAGTTTCATCAAAAACTCTACTTCTAAACGCGGTCTTTTCCAGTTTTCAGTTGAGAAAGCATAGAGAGTGAGTCTCTCTATATCGGGCATGTTAGAGCAGTAGGTTGTGATTTTTTTAACAACCTTCGCACCTTCTTCATGCCCTTTGACACGTTTTTTCCCTTGTAACTCTGCCCAACGACCATTACCATCCATGATGATTGCTATATGCTTTACTCTGTTTGACACGATCTACTCCTCTATGGATTGAGCAAGCTTGCTAATTGCTAAAGCAACAGTGAGTTTATCATTTTGTGCGATTTTTATTGTATCGTGTGGTGTGATAAAATCTATAGCATTACTATCGCTACCAAAACTAGAGGAGTCTTTTAAAAGGTTTAAACAAACAGCATCTAAGTTTTTATGCTTGAGCATAGCTTTTGCATTGTTGGATGCTTGTGTTGCATCCATCTCTGCTTTAAAACCAACAACACGAATGCCTTCTTTGTCAAGTGATGCAAGGATATCTCTGTTTTTTTGCAAAGAGAGTGCAAACTGCTCCCCTAAAACCTCTTTTTTGAGTTTTCCTGCTTGGGTAAATGCTGGAACATAGTCACTCACAGCTGCTGCCATAAAAAGATACGGTTTTTTTTGAATACGATGAATATGTTCATCGCCTATAAGGGTGGGCTTGGAAATTTTCCCTTTTTTTGCAATACGGATAGAATCTACTAAGTACTCATGCATCTCTTCAGAGTCTTGGACATCTATGGTATGCATATCACTCGGTAAATTTGTATCAAATTTTGTGGCGATGAGGTTCACATCTGCCCCTTTTAAGTATAGAGCTGTTGCCAGTGCTGATGCCATTTTTCCACTTGAGAAGTTTGAGATGTAGCGCACATCGTCTATTTTTTCTATAGTACCGCCACCTGTGACTATTACCATTCTATCGAGCCAAAAGTTATCTTTTAAAAGTTCTCTGGCTGTTGCATAAAAAATATCCATCACATCTGCCATTGCTCCATCACCTGTTGTTTTACAAGCGAGTTCTTTTGTCTGTGTTGCAAGAATTTCATAGTTTGCAATAGCAAGCATTTTAAGATTTGCTTGGCTAATAGGGTGCGCTAACATATTTGTATTGGCTGAGGGGGCTAAAATTTTTTTACCTGCATAGGCGAGGGCACTCTGGAGTAAAATATTGTCAGCGATTGCATTTGCAAGTTTTGCGATTGTGTTTGCAGTGGCAGGAGCAAGGACAAAGATATCTGCCCATTGAGTGATTTTAATATGGTTAAAATCATCACTCCAAGATTCATTATTATCATCGAGTACTTTGTTAGAGGTGAGTGTTTCAAAAGTAAGCGGTGTAATGAATTTTTTGGCACTTGGTGTCATAATGACTTTGACATTAGCACCTGCTTTGACAAATTCACGAATAAGTTCAAGTGACTTGTAAATAGCAATAGATCCCGTAACACCGAGAAGAATTTTTTTGTTTTGGAGTAAGTTTGTAGGTATATTCATGGATGTCAATCTTTTTTAGTGTATTTTAGCAAAATATTCTTTTATTCTTTGATAATTTTGGCAACATTTTGCGAACTGCCATTTTGAAGATATTCTCGTAATTTTTGGGAGTCTTTTAAAAAATATTCTCTTTTATAGTTGTGAAAAGAGTGTAGTAAGTTATCAACTGTGACTTCATTTTGCAAAAATTCAGGATGCATAACTCTTCCATACTCTTTTTGAAACATAATATTTGCAAGGCCGACATACTCTAAACCAACAAGTAGGTTCCCTATAAAAAAATCAAATTTTTTCGCAATATAAGTAAGAATAAAAGGGGTACCAATAATCGCTGCTTCCAAGGTAGCTGTTCCACTACAAATAAAAGCAAAATCAGCATTTAGAAGTGCTTCATGAGCATTATATTGGACATTAAAGTCCGATAAATCACCATATAAATTTTCCACTTCTTCTTGTGTAAAAAAACTTGGAATGATTATGGTTGCATTCGCATTGAGTTGTGCTAAAACTGCTCTATAAATAGGCATGAGATTTGTTATTTCTGTTTTACGACTTCCCGGCATAAAGACAATGTTTTGCACATGCTGTGTGATAGCTGTTTTAAATGTTGTGATTTGGTCTAAAAGCGGATGTCCTACATAAGTAATTGGGGCATTTTTTGGGTAGTAGTCAGGCTCAAAAGGTAAAATAGAACAGAGTTTATCTACAGTTTGTGCAAGTACAGGGATGCGTTTTTTCTTCCATGCCCAAGCTTGGGGTAAGATGTAGTAGATTATCTCTTTGTTGGGGTATTTCTTTTTGATTTTTTTTGCTAAAGGAAGATTAAACCCAGAAGAGTCAATAAGCAGGACTTTATCTGCTTCTTGGGCTAAATCAAGCATTTGTGTATTGAGCTTTAAGAAGAAACGCAACTTCTTGAGGGCATCTACTATCCCCATTATGGCAAGATTTCTCAAGTCAATAATAGGTTCACCTAATGCTTTGTTGAAAATTCCAATAAATTCTACTTCTTCTCCTAGATTGTCTTTTAAAGATTGCAGATGCACATTTGCTGAGTGTTCAAGTGCAGATACTAAAATTTTCATCCTCTTTCCTATGCTATAATTGCATAATTATATCGAAGGTGGTCTTAAAATGCTTATAGTAAACGCAGTAGTATGTGATGTTAATGGTCAAAGAGAAGTGGATGTTCGTGTAGAAAATGGGGTGATAACTCAAATCGGACACAATCTGAGAGATGAAGAGATAATGGATGCAAAGGGAGCCTATTTACTTCCAGCACTCATAGATATGAATGTCCAACTTCAAGACAAAAATATTAATGCAAAAAACATACAAGCGATTGCACAAGAGGCAAAACGAGGTGGAGTAGGGCACATTGTATTAAACCCTGAGAGTACACCCGCAATTGACAATGAAGTTGTGTTGGAGTTTGCTCAAAATGGTATTGCCCATATTAAGGGAGTAAAAATAGATGTGCTGCTCAACACACTCAAAGATGATATGAGTCTGAGTGATATAGCTATTCTTCTGAAAAAAGGAGCGATTGCACCCTATATGAGTACGATTGCTAAAAATGATATTGCTATCAAAATAGCACAATATGTACAGATGTATAAAACAACACTATTTTGCAAGGCAGAAGATAACTCTCTTATAAACGCAGGTGTTATGCTTGATGGCGATGTAAGCTCAAAACTTGGTTTAGCTGGTATTCCTGAGTTAAGCGAGGTATTGCATGTTTCGCGTATGATAGAGATAGCAAGACATTTTGAAATTAAAATACTTTTTACCTCTATTGCATCAGCGCGTTCTATTGAACTTATATCTAAGGCAAAAAAAGAGGGAGTTCAGGTGCAATGTGAAGTCTCTATTCATCACCTCACACACTCCGATGAGGCTTGCGAAAATTTTAACACAACAGCCAAATTGAATCCTCCTTTAGCGACACAAAAAGATAGACTGCTTCTACAAGAGGCTTTACAAAAAGGAGAAATTGATGTCTTGACAACACTCCATCGACCAAGTTTACCTCTCAACAAAGAAGTTGCGTTTTATGATGCAGCCTATGGGTGTGAAGGCTTAGGGGATGCTTTGGGACTCTACTACACAAAACTTGTAAAATCAGGGCTTATCAGTATGAGTGAATTAGTAAGATTGAGTGTTAAAAATCCAGCAAAAATTTTAGGGTTTGATGCGGGAGTTATAGAAGTAGGAGCAAAAGCAGATATAGTGCTTTTTAATCCTAACGAGACTGTACTCATTGAAAATAAACACTCACTCTACCATAATGAAGCGATATACGGCAAAGTACTTTAAGGGCACCTCTAAAAACCCTAGTACCTCTCAGTAGCACAGAGGAGTTTACAATCAAGGCACTCTTTTGAAACCCTAGCCATAGCTAAGGTAAAAAAGAGTAACGATGAGTGTAGGCTCCTCTGTATTACCCATAGGGAGGGATAAAAAAAGCAATCTTGCACAATCTCATCTTTTTTCCTTCCCTCTGAGAGATACTAGGGTTTTTAGAGGTGCCCTTAAGTATTTAGCTGCGTTTTTTGTAAAACTCTTTTTTGTATGCTTCAAACCTGTCTTCTAAAATCGCTTCACGTACTTCTCTCATGAGGTTGAGGTAGTAGTGCAGGTTATGAATGGTTGCCAAACGAAAATAGGTGATTTCACGCGAACGAAAAAGATGGTTCATATAGGCACGTGAATATGTTTTACAAGTGAGGCATTGGCACTCTGGGTCTATGGGTGCGGTGTCTTCTTTAAATTTTGCCCCTTTAATATTCATGCGTCCAAAAGAGGTAAAAAGGGTGCCATTTCTTGCATTTCTTGTGGGCATAACACAATCAAACATATCGATGCCTCTCTCAATGTTTTCGATGAGGTCTTCAGGAGTACCGACTCCCATTAAATAGCGGGGTTTCTCTTTTGGCATATACTGTGTTGTATGTGCAACGGTTTCATACATTTCGTTGTTAAACTCTCCAACACTTAATCCACCAATAGCAAAACCATCATAATCCATAGCACATAACTCCGTAGCACTTTTGGTACGGAATGCTTTATCGGTTCCGCCTTGAATGATGGCAAAGATATTTTGCTCTGTGCAAATTCCTTTGGCTTGTTGTGAACGAAAATAATCAATACTCTCCTGTGCCCAAGCAGTTGTTCGCTCAATACTGAGCTTTATACGCTCTTGCGAGGCAGGTAAAGCTACTAAATCATCCAAAATCATCATAATATCTGAACCGAGATTTGTTTGAATGTCGATTACTTTTTTTGGTGTAAAAAAGTGTTTAGAGCCATCAATGTGTGAACGAAACTCTATACCATTCTCTTTGGGTTTTGAAATATCTGAGAGTGAAAATGCTTGAAAACCACCACTATCTGTTAAAAAACTTTTTGGGTACTTTGTAAAGTTATGGAGTTTTCCCATTTTAGCAACGGTTGTATCACCGGGGCGCAAATACATATGGTAGGTATTTGCCAAAATAATTTCAGCACCTAAGAGATTGAGTAAATCTTCTGCATCGAGTGCTTTGACACTGCCAACAGTTCCAACAGGCATGAAGACGGGAGTTTTAATAGTAGAGTGTGCAGTAACTATTGTTCCTGCACGAGCATTTTTACTAGTGGCATCGAGAGTAAACTGCATTAATCTCTCATTTTTTGTGGAGAGAAATCAATACTTTTAATGGTGACTTGTGAGTGGTCTGTTTCTTGGACTTTTTTCATGATTTTTAAGGGTCTATCCATTTTATAAAAGATTTCGTTCACTACTTTTCCATTTTCATCATACCACTTTTGTGTTCCCTCTTTGTAGTTGTTTTTATACAGGACTTGTGTATAGAGTTTTCCATTTGGAAAATACTCCTTTTGCATTCCCTCTTTTTTTCCATGGATATAATTAACGATAGAAGCTAATTGTCCATTTTGAAAGAAGGTCTTTTTTTCTCCTTCGCGTCTATCGTTTTTATAATGAGCAATCTCTTTGATTTGACCATTTTTGTAGTATGTGATTTCATCACCGACCAATTTTCCCATTTTATAGTTCAGTGTTTTAATCACCCAGCCTTCTTTATGGTACCAAGTCATTTTTCCATCGCGTTTGTCATTGACATAATTGACTTCATTTGCAATTTTACCAATTTGGTAGTAGACTTTTTCAATACCATTTTTGATACCAACTTTAATTTTGGTATTTGTTCCATCTACATAATGTGTAGCGGCTTTGAGTTCCCCTGTTTTAAAGTAGGATTTGACAAGTTCTGCATTTGCAGCAGTACTTAAAAGAGAGAGTGCTAAGAGTGGTGTGATATATCTTTTCATTATAGTGGTATCCTTGAAATATTTGTGTAAAAATATACCACAATATAGTACAAGTTAGGTAAACAATAACAAAGATTTGTGAAAGTTTAGAAGAAGGTTTATCCCTCAAGAAGAGGGATAAAAAGTGGAAAGATTATTTCCAGCTAGTTTTTACAATATCCGCAGATTTTTTGTAAGGGTATTTCGCAACTAACTCTTTGATTGATAGTTTTTGATCACCACCTCTCATGAAGTGAGCTAAAGTTACAGAAGCCCAGTAGTCATTTGCATACTCAGTGTCTTTAAGTTGTAAAGGAACACCTTTTTCGTTTACAGTGTGACAAGCAGCACAAGTTACAGGACCAGCATATTCACCATCTGGAGAGTACTGAAGCGCTTGTTGGTGTGTAGTTACATCAACACTTCTTTCAGCACCATCAAATCTTGAACTATAAAGACCGTGCATAGACTCGTGACAAGATTGACAAGCAATGTTTCCATGTGCTTTTGAGTATCTGTAAAGAGAATATTTGTTTGGTAAATCGATTGGGAAGTATTTACCACCAGTATCTTGTTCAACAAATGGAGCTACGTGACAGTCAGCACAGTGAGGCTCAGCAGCAGCTAACCACCAGTCATTACCACCAGATGCAGCAGCATAAGGAACTTCTCCACCTTTAGGGTGATTCCACATTCTTAAGTCAGCAGGTAAGTTTTTACCAACAGCTTTAAGGATTGTAGCAGATTTGTGATCAGTGTAGTATTTCATTACTTCATTGTCACCAGTTGCTTTAGGGTCAGCGATAGCAGCAAATTTCTTAGCATCACCACCAGCGATTACTTTAATCATCTCTTTAAGAGATTTGTTTCTTAAAGTTTTCCCTTCTTGTTTAGAATCATGTGTAAGGTTGTCATAGTTTTGGAATGCTTGCGCAACTTTTGTATGACAGTTTGTACAGTATAATCCTCTCATAGCAGTATCTTTACCGTTTTCATCTTTTAATGAAACATTTTTATATTGCCATTTACCGTAGTTATTTAAGAAGAACGGAGGTTTTGCGTTCGGATTAGAGTGTGCATCACGTCTTACATAACAACCACCACCAGATTTACGGATATCACCTTTAGAGAAACGTCCTTCACCATATCTATCTGTTACACGGAATGGATTAGAATCATCATTCATGTTAGGATTTTGGAAGTGAGTAGGGTGACATGATTGACAAGCTTGTGAACGACCAGCACCATCAGGCATTGGAACCATTGCAAGGTGGAAACCATGAATTGCTTCTGTTAAAGTTTTTGCATGAACACCTTTGTATCCAGAAGTAGTTACACGAGGAGTTACAAGGTTACCAGAAACATTATCACCGTGACAGTCAGAACAGTTTACAAGACCAACAACACCAAGTCTATTACCAATAGCAGTAGGTTTGTAATCTCTCATGAAGTTTGTTCCATGGTGTGCATCGTGTAATGAAAGAATATTGATTGAAGCTTCTGCAAGTCTCGCCATATATTCACTCTCATCTGGGTAAGTTTTCCAGTAGTTGTACTCTTTATCACTGTTTTTAAGACCTTCATCTCTAGCCATTTGTGCAGCTTTACCGTTTCTTGAGTGACAAGCATAACAGTTTGGAATATCTACTGGATTTGTACCGAAGTAAGAAATCGTTTGACCTGTTTTTGTATGCATTGCTGAACCAGCACGAGTGTGAAGCTCTACAGTTGAGTATTGGAAAGGTTGGAAATCTGTTTCAGAAACTGAACGGATTGTTCCCTTTCTTCTACTATCGTTAAATGCAGTAAGTGGAAGACCAAGTGCATCCCAAAGGTGAGAAGCAGTAAGGACAAGTTTTACATCTTTAACTGGAGGAACAAGTGTATCAGAAAATACAACATTACCACCATTTTTACCAGCATATGCTAAGTAACCACCAGAAATTGGCATACCAGAAGGTCCACAGTCAATTTTTGCTGGAATTTGTCTACCGATTCTTAAACGATCTTTATCAGTAGCACCCTTAGGTTTAGTACCTTCAAGGTCAGCATAGATGAAAAGGTGTGTCCAAACATAGTTAGCAACAGTATCGTTAGAAGAATCTAAGTGGCCATCACCATCCGCATCTTTAGGCACAGCAAAGTATCTCATTTTATTACCTTCACTATAAGAGTTATCTCTTGTGTAGTAATAAAGTTTTACACCATCATCTGGAGAGAGTAATTTTGGTAAAGAACCATCTTTTCCACTTTTCATAGCTTGCGCTTGAATAGAGTTGTAAGGTGGGATTACACAACAATAATCCATATCAAAACCAACACAGTGCATACCAAGTTCATAGTTTACAAAGATGTTGTAATCGTTTTTCGGCTCATAACCAGTAACTTTCTTACCGTCATCACCAACTTTAACAAACTTCTTGAGTTTGTCAAGTTTAAACGGCGGATTCTTATCGTAAGCAAACGCCGTAGTAGCACTCATTGCCATAAAAGCAACAGATGCAGCAACAGAAACTAAAATTTTCTTTTTCATAGTTTCATTCCCCTTTATTAATAAATTTAACATCAGAGTATTGCATTTTATTATTTAAAATAACTTTAAAAATAGTACTTTTTCTAATAATATTTACTTTTTGTTTACTTTGAAAATTTGATTATTATTTTATAAAATAAGTATTATAATCTGAACAAAACTTACTTCTTTTTTTAGAAATTTAAGCCCCTTTTTAGTACAATATCACCTATATTAGTTAAAGGTAGTTTAATGGCAACAGTCGGTATGA